>JAEMQE010000246.1 GCA_022758945.1 Lentimicrobium sp.
AACGGAACTAATTATCACGGATGGCAATGCCAACCCAATGCTTCTTCCGTGCAAGAAACATTAGGTAAAGCAGTTTCTGTTATATTGAATTCTGAGATCAATCTTATGGGAGCTGGCCGCACTGATACAGGTGTTCATGCCAAGGAAATGTTTGCTCATTTTGATTTTGAAACTCCATTCGACATTCAAAATTTAATACACAAACTGAATTCCTATTTGCCAAAAGATATTGTAATTTATGATATTATTCCCGTTCATAATGAAGCTCACGCTAGATTTGACGCTACAAAACGAACGTATGAATATCATATCAATACCTTTAAAGATGTTTTTTTGCAAGACGGAAGTTGGTATTATCACCAAAAATTAGACCTTGATTTAATGAACGAAGCCTCAAAATTATTATTTAATCACACTGATTTTCGATGTTTCTCTAAAGTAAATACTGATGTAAACACTTTCGATTGTACTATTTTTGAAGCTCATTGGAAAAAGGAAAACAACAACCTTGTATTTACTATTTCGGCCAATCGGTTTTTGAGAAATATGGTACGTGCTATTGTGGGAACTTTAGTTTATGTAGGTTTGCACAAAATTACATTAGAAGATTTCAACAACATTATAGCAAGTAAAAACCGAAGCGAAGCAGGATTTTCGGTTCCGGCACACGGATTGTATTTGACAAAAATTGATTATGAATACCTAAAATAAATAGAAGATAGAAATTAGATAGTACACAAATCTAAAATCTGAAATCTAAAATCTGAATTTTTAAATGAAAGCAAAAGCATTCGACACTAGATTATTCAAAAGAATATTAAAATATACCAAGCCTTATCAATTGCGCTTTAATGGCGTGATTATTTTTGCCATTTCATTATCCATTTTTGCGGCTTTACGTCCGTATTTATTGAAACAAACTGTTGATGGATACATAAAAACGCACGATCAATATGGTCTTTTACTTTACGTAAGCCTGATGGGTATTGTACTTTTATTGGAAGTTTTTTCGCAATTTTTCTTCGTTTATTGGGCAAACTGGTTGGGACAAGACATCGTGAAAGACATTCGAACAAAAATGTTTCGACACATTCTAAGTTTCAAAATGAAATATTTTGACAATGTTCCAGTGGGTCAACTTGTAACCCGGTCCGTTTCGGATATTGAAGCTATTGCCCGTATTTTCAGCCAAGGATTGTTTATGATTATCAGTGACCTGATGAAAATGTTTGTTGTCCTTATTTTTATGTTTTATATGAACTGGAAACTCACTTGGATTGTGATTGTTGCAATGCCGATACTGGTTTTCATCACTCGAATATTCCAAAGAAAAATGCAAGTGGCTTTCGAAGAAGTGCGAACCCAAATTGCGAATTTGAATTCCTTTGTCCAGGAACGAGTAACAGGAATGAAGATTGTTCAACTGTTTAATCGAGAAGATATTGAATTCGAAAAATTTAAATCCATCAACGATAAACACAATAAAGCTTGGATAAAAACAATATTATACAACTCCATTTTCTTCCCTATTGCCGATATTATTTCATCATTGACTCTTGGTTTTATTGTTTTATATGGAGGATTCAAAATCATAAATGGGGATCATTTTACCACTTTTGGAGATTTGTTTTCCTACACTATGTTTATCGGAATGTTGTTCAATCCGTTGCGGCAAATTGCGGATAAATTCAATGAAATGCAATTGGGAATGATTGCTGCCAATCGCGTTTTTGACATTCTTGATACCCAAGACCAAATTCAAGATACGGGCACAATCGAAGCACCTATTTTCAAAGGAAATATTCAATTCAAAGACGTTCATTTTAGTTATATTGACGATGAATATGTCATAAAAGGCATTGATTTAGATGTAAAAGCAGGCAAAACTGTTGCCATTGTTGGCGCAACTGGAGCTGGAAAATCAACCATTATAAACTTATTAAACCGTTTTTACGAAATCAACAGCGGAACAATTTGCATTGATGGACAAAACATCGAAAACTATACTTTAAGTTCACTTCGCAAGCAAATTGCTGTGGTTTTGCAAGACGTTTTCCTTTTCGCCGACACTATTTTTAATAATATAACGCTAAATAATCCTGATATTTCTCGAGAACAAGTTTTGGCTGCAGCCAAAAAAATTGGCGTTCATAAATTCATTATGAGTTTACCCGATAATTACGATTTTGATGTGAAAGAACGTGGCGTAATGCTTTCGTCTGGTCAACGCCAATTGATTGCATTTCTGCGTGCTTATGTGAGTAATCCGAGCATTCTGATTCTGGACGAAGCGACTTCTTCTATCGATACTTACTCTGAAGAACTAATTCAAAAAGCTACGGAAACGATTACCAAAGGCAGAACTTCTATAGTAATTGCACATAGATTAGCAACTATCATTAATGCCGATAAAATTGTTGTTATGGACAAAGGCCTGATTGTAGAGCAAGGAACGCATCAGGAATTATTAGAAAAAACAGACGGTTATTACAAAAACTTATATGATTCCCAGTTTGTTGTGGAAAATTAATGTCGCTTTTCGAAGCCATTGCGGAATAAATTTTAATTTCCATAAATATTCCTTAATTTTGCCAACTGAAAATAATTAAGAAAATATACAAAATGACACGAGCTTTTGCGACTGCATTTTTACAGCTAAAAAAATAAAAACGAAAAAATGACACGAGCTTTTGCGACTGCATTTTTACCATAATTTAAATAAACACGAAAAAATGAAATACGATATCATAGTTTTAGGAAGTGGACCAGGCGGATATGTTACTGCCATTAGAGCATCACAATTAGGCTTTAAAGTAGCCGTAATCGAAAAAGAAAACCTTGGCGGAGTTTGCCTGAATTGGGGTTGTATCCCAACAAAAGCATTACTAAAATCAGCACAGGTTTTTGATTACCTTAAACACGCTTCTGATTATGGATTGACTGTTTCATCATTTGACAAAGATTTCCCTGCTGTTGTTCAACGAAGCCGTTCTGTTGCTGATGGAATGAGTAAAGGGGTTCAATTCTTGATGAAAAAGAATAAAATTGACGTTATCGATGGCTTTGGAAAACTAAAACCAGGAAAGAAAATTGACGTTACTGATGCAGCCAAAAAAGTTACTGAATATTCAGCTGATCACATTATTATCGCTACTGGAGCTCGTTCTCGTGAGTTGCCAAACTTACCACAAGATGGTGTAAAAGTAATTGGATACAGACAAGCAATGACATTGCCAACCCAACCAAAATCAATGATTGTAGTTGGTTCTGGAGCGATTGGAGTTGAATTTGCACATTTCTATAATTCAATGGGAACCGATGTAACTATTGTTGAATTCTTGCCAAATGTAGTTCCTGTAGAAGACGAAGATATTTCGAAACAAATGGAACGTTCTATGAAAAAATCGGGCATTAAAATTATGACCAATTCTTCTGTAGAGAAAATTGATATTTCAGGTTCTGGTGTTAAAGCTTATGTAAAAACACCAAAAGGAGAAGAAATTCTGGAAGCTGATATTTTACTTTCGGCTGTTGGAATCAAAACCAATATCGAAAACATTGGATTGGAAGAAGTAGGAATTGCGACTGACAGAGATAAAATTTTGGTAAATGATTTCTACCAAACTAATGTTCCTGGTTATTACGCCATTGGTGATGTAGTTCCTGGTCCAGCATTGGCACACGTTGCTTCTGCCGAAGGAATCACTTGTGTAGAAAAAATTGCAGGTTTGCACGTTGATCCAATCGATTACGGAAACGTTCCTGGTTGTACGTATGCAACGCCAGAAATTGCCTCTGTAGGTTTGACCGAAAAACAAGCTAAGGAAAAAGGATACGAATTGAAAATTGGAAAATTTCCGTTCTCAGCCTCAGGAAAAGCAAAAGCTGCTGGAACTCCAGATGGTTTTGTAAAAGTAATTTTTGATGCCAAATATGGCGAATGGTTGGGTTGCCATATGATTGGCGCTGGAGTTACTGATATGATTGCCGAAGCTGTTGTTGCCAGAAAATTAGAAACTACTGGACACGAAATCCTAAAATCGATTCACCCTCACCCAACGATGAGCGAAGCCGTTATGGAAGCCGTTGCTGATGCTTATGGAGAAGTGATTCACCTTTAGATTTAAATTAACAATTATAGATTTATATATAAATCCGTTTTGTGTAAACAGAACGGATTTTTTTGGTTTCAAATTTTATTTGAACTTTTCTAAAGTTATTCTGGCTAGAATTATATTTATATTTTAAAATCCTGATTTAAAATTATTCTTTATATTTGTTGGTTCGAGGTTTAAATACCTTTTAAGTTTAAATTAAATATACTATGCAAAACATTCCTAGTGTTGACTTGCGTGATTTCCTTTCGGATGACCCGAAACGTAAACAAAAATTTGTAAATGAAATCGGAAGTGCCTTTGAAGAAATTGGATTCGTTGCCTTAAAAGGGCATTTTTTAGACGACCAATTAGTCGAAGAATTGTATGGCGAAATTAGAAACTTTTTCGCTTTGCCATTAGAAACCAAACACGGTTATGAAATTCCTGAAATTGGTGGTCAAAGAGGTTATGTTTCTTTTGGAAAAGAACACGCCAAAGGCCGAAAAGAAGGCGATTTGAAAGAGTTTTGGCACTTTGGCCAATATGTCGAAAAAGACTCGAAATACGCTGCAGAATATCCTGACAATGTTGAAGTAAAAGAATTGCCACGTTTCAATATCGTAGGGAAAGAAGCCTACCAAATGCTCGAAAAAACAGGCGTTTATGTGTTGAGAGCGTTAGCTTTGCACCTTGGATTAGACGAATTTTATTTTGATGAATACGCCAAGGAAGGAAACTCCATTTTACGTCCAATTCATTATCCACCCATTACTTCTGAACCAGAAAATGCTATTCGAGCTGCGGCTCACGGGGACATCAATTTAATAACCCTTTTGATGGGCGCACAAGGTCGTGGATTGCAAGTACAAAATCACAATGGCGATTGGATTGACGCCATTGCACAGCCAGACGAATTGGTGATAAATGTGGGCGATATGTTGTCTCGTCACACGAATAATAAATTAAAATCTACCATTCACCAAGTGGTGAATCCGCCGAGAGAATTATGGGGAACTTCACGTTATTCAATTCCGTTTTTTATGCATCCCGTGAGCGATATGAAATTAGATTGCTTGGAAAATTGCATCGATGCCGAAAATCCAAAGAAATTTGAAGACATTACCGCTGGAGAATATTTGTACGAAAGATTGGTAGATTTGGGATTAATCAAAAAATAATATTTCTCCAAAAACAAATAGGTATCTTGCTATTTTTGTACTTTTACCCTTAAGAAATTAAGTTTTATTAAGAAATATAAAACTTAATGAAACTTAATTTCTTAATGGTTTACAAAACAATTTAATTGTAAAAATGGACTTACACGAACAATTAAAAAATCTATTTCCAGATCATATCGAATCGGAACATGAGGAATTTCTAGAAGAAGAGCACGAGCTTTTTATTCAAAAAGAACCGATGATTTGCAAATTCGAAAAGCGAAAAGGAAAGGCCACGACCATAATCGAAGGCTACGAAGGAACGGACGAAGATTTCAAGATTCTAGCCAAAGAAATCAAAACCAAATTGAGCGTTGGCGGGACTTTCAAAGACGATTCCATCATTATTCAAGGCGATTATCGCGATAAAATTATGCATATTCTTAAAGAAAAAGGATTTAAAGTAAAACGCGTTGGAGGATAAAATCAGATTGCAGTTTGCAGTTTGCAGATTGCAGATTTCAGGCTGCAGATTAACTTTTAAACCTTAAACTTTTAAACTCTTAAACCCTAAACAATTTAAACAAAATAACTAATGATAAAATCATCAGAATTGATACTCAATCCAGACGGAAGTGTGTATCATTTGAACTTACAACCAGAACATATTGCAAACGACATCATCTTCGTAGGTGATCAAAATAGAGTCGAAAAAATCACGCAATTCTTTGACAGTATCGAATTTTCGACTCAAAAAAGAGAATTTAAAACCCAAACCGGGCTTTTCAAAGGCAAAAGAATCACCGTAATGTCCACCGGAATTGGTCCTGACAATATTGATATTGTAATGAACGAATTGGATGCTTTGGTCAACATCGATTTAAAAACCAGAACACCAAAAGAAAAACTGACTTCTTTAAATATTATTAGAATTGGAACTTCAGGTTCCTTGCAAGCCGATATTCCAGTGGATAGTTTTGTGATGGGAAAATTTGGTTTGGGATTGGACAATATGCTTCGCTCCTATTTGATTGACGAAATTTCGGAAATTGCAATGGAAGATGCTTTCATCAATCACACCAATTGGGATATGAGAAAAGGTCGTCCTTATGTAATTTCTTGTTCTGAAAAGTTAGAAAAACGTTTAGAAAGTGATAAAATATTTAAAGGAATTACAGGAACTGCCGGCGGATTTTATGGTCCACAAGGAAGAGTTTTGCGTTTGAATATTCAAGACGAAAACCTGAATTCCAAAATGGATAGCTTCAATATTAATGGAACTCGAATGACGAATCTCGAAATGGAAACCGGTGCTATTTATGGACTTGGAAAACTTCTTGGACACAATTGTTTGTCATTAAACGCTATCATTGCCAATCGTGCCAACGGAACTTTTAGCGAAGACCCATACAAAGCTGTCGATGAATTGATTGCTTATGCTTTGGGAAAATTAGCGGAATAGCCTATGATTTTAATCTTCGAAACCAACAGACTTATTCTTCGTGAACTAAGACTTTCTGATGCAGAAGCTTTTTTTGCAATGGATAGCAATCCCAAGGTTCACCAATATTTGTGGAACAAACCCGTTCAAAAAATAGAAGAAACCCACGAAGTGATTGCCTTTGTCAGAAAACAATATGTTGACAATGGCATTGGGAGATTTGCAATGATTTTGAAAGAAACCAATGAATTTGTCGGTTGGGCTGGAATAAAATACAATACCGAAGAGGTGAATAACAAAGTTAATTTCTATGATATTGGGTATAGATTAGACGAAAAATTTTGGGGAAAAGGATATGCAAGCGAAGCCACTTTTGCTTGGTTGAAATATGCTTTCGAAACTATGAATATCAAAACTATGGAAGCTGCTGCGCATTCTGACAATGCAGCTTCTAATAGAATTCTTCAAAAAATTGGAATGCAAATGACCGAACAATATCTAGAAGATGGCGTTTCTTGGAATTGGTATGAATTGGAAAATGAAAATTATCAATAGAATTATTTTTTCAAGTTTTTAGCATAAAGTTGTCTTCCAAGTTCTCCCAAAAAAGGCAAACCTACCGAATCATATTCATATTTATCATCATTGAAAACCCCATCTTTATTGACCAAAAGAGTCGCTGAAACTATAAACTCAACATTGTTTTCTTTGTCAACAATATAAGCGCAATCAATCATCGTTCCGTAGGCATCACCCACTTTATTGTAGATTTTGATATTGGAAGGAATGTTTTCTTTAGTATCGCCAAACATAAAAAATTTGCAATACCCATCGTAGTAAATGGAAGGATCATAACCTGCATTTTTGGGCACATTTTGCATCGAAAACAAAATAAATTCTCTGTCTTTTGGAGTCAAATTAAAGCGTTCCGATTCTTTGAATACTTCTGGAAATACAATTCTTTTCATTGTATTATGCAAAGTTTCCAACGGGTAATAATTCTTGTTCGAAAAGTCAAAAGGTTCGTTAACTAACTTGTCCTCTTTCATATAACCAATTCCTTTTTTGAGCTTATTTATCGTCAAAAGGACACTCGGTTTATTCTGAATCGCAGGCAAATTCACAATGGTATTATCGTCTTTATACAGTGAAATGGGTTTCGTAATTGGATTTCCCGCATCTGGAGCACTCACTCTGTTTGAAACTCTAAAAGGGGACAAGCCCTTGTTTTTCATACTTTCGTTTAAATAATCGAATCCTATAAATTCTAATAAATTATTGCAGGCATCATTGTTACTCACAGCAAAAACTTTAGTAATTTCTTCTGAAAATCGAAGTTTTTCCGGTTGTCCTTCAATGGTATATTGGGTGTCCTTTGAAGTGTTTTCTATTGTATTTAGTTTTTCCAAAGCCAAAATCGCAATTGGAAATTTGACCGTACTTGCTGGATAATAGTAATTGTCGGCATTCAAATGATAGGTGAAATCTTTAAAACTAACTTTATTGTTTTTGTCCCTCAAAATCTGAGTATAAATAATTTGAAGTTCAAACGCTTCTGGATTTGACATCACATTTTTTATTTTTGGATTGTCAGACGCCAAAGTCTCTTGCAATATGTTTTTTTTTGTTGAACATCCAAACTCCATAAAAACAACTATTAGAATTATAAATTTTAGGCAAATTTTCATTGTAAATTTCTTTAGATTAATTGTGAAAATTCCATTCTATGGGACTTTTTCCTTTTTCTTCCAAATATAGGTTCGTTTTACTAAAATGCTTGTTACCAAACCATTTTCCTTGATTGGCGCTCATTGGCGATGGATGACCTGATTCTAAAACGAGGTGTTTGGTTCGGTCAATTTTAGCGCCTTTCTTTTGAGCAAAACTTCCCCAAAGCAAGAAAACCACATTTTCCTTGTTGTTTGATATTTTTTGGATTACAGCATCGGTAAAAAGATTCCATTTCAAGTGTTTGTGACTATTGGGATTGTCTTTTCGAACCGAAAGTGATGCATTTAAAAGCAATATTCCTTGTTTTGCCCAACGCTCTAAATTACCAGAAGTTGGAAAGAAAATAGTACCCAAATCCTCATTCAATTCCCGAAAAATATTACGTAAGGAAGGCGGAATTTTGATTACATCATTCACCGAAAAGCACAAACCATTGGCTTCTCCATCGCCGTGATAAGGGTCTTGACCAATGATAACCACTTTTAAATCTTCGAACGAACAATAATCAAAAGCGGTGAAAATCAATGCTGCTGGAGGAAAACAAGTATAATTATGGTATTCTTCATCGACAGTTTTCATCAAATCCATGAAATACGGTTTCTGGATTTCATCGGATAAAATAGTTTGCCAAGAAGAATTTAGATTGGGTAGCATAATCAAAATTTACCTAATTCCGTTTTTATAACAACTTCTAATTTTGGCAAATAATCATCACATATTTCATAGACAATCTCATAATCAAGCATTTCATAATGATGAGAAATAAAATCACGAAACCGAATAATTTTATTCCACTCCATTTCTGGATAATTAGTTTGCAATAAATTATTTTTTCTTGAAGTATTTTTCAAATTTTCACCAATGGCTTGAAGTCTAGTAACAATAGCATCGAGAAGGGTTTTGCCATAATCTGATGAAATAAAATCAGTTGGAGTATGAATTTCAGAAAATCTTTTATTGCAAACGGTAATATGATCTAAAACCGTTTCTAGCGAATATTGGTATACTTCGTCATACATAAATCAAATCTTTTTTGATGTTATTCAGAAATCGATCCGATAAATGAGGTCCTTTTCTAACAATTTCAATTTTGGAATTTAATTTGGTTTCTAAATAGGAATACAATCCCATTAATAAACTATAAGATGGCTCCGTAAATTCGACCATAAAATCAACATCACTATCCTTATTTTCCACTCCTTTTGCATAAGAACCAAACAAAGCAATGGTCACAACACCATAATTATCTTTAAGGAATTGCTTGTCTGTTTTTAAAGTAT
>JAEMQE010000053.1 GCA_022758945.1 Lentimicrobium sp.
GTATTTAAATTGTGGGTCAAATTTATTAACGAGTTTGGATGTAAGTGCCAATACAGACTTAATTTATTTATATTGTTTTTATAATCAATTAACGAGTTTAGATGTAAGTGCCAATAAAGCCTTGACTTATTTTGAATGTTTTAATAATCAATTAACGAGTTTAGATGTAAGTGCCAATAAAGCCTTAACTTTTTTAAGTTGTAGTTATAATAATCTATTGACGAGTTTAAATGTCAAAAATGGGAATAACATCAATATGTCAGGACTCAATTTTTCTGCTACAAACAACCCAAGTCTTACGTGTATTCAAGTAGATGATGCAAGTTATAGTACTGCCAATTGGACAAATGTAGATGCTGGAGCTTCTTTTAGTGCCAATTGTGCTTTAGGAACAGAAAATTTCAGCCTATTTGATTTTCAATATTATCCAAATCCAGTAAGCAATTCCCTTACTTTAAAAGCAAACGAGCCTATCGAAGAAGTAACTGTTTTTAATTTACTAGGGCAACAACTAATGCATATCTTGCCTAGTAGCAATGAGAAAATTATAGATATGACGGGTTTGAATGCTGGTGCTTATTTTGTAAAAGTAATCATTAGTAATACTACCAAAACTTTCAAAATAATAAAACAATAGAGGAACATATAAAAACATTGAAGAAAGTCCGAATAAATAGTTTTTTTGTTTTAATTTGTTGATGGGCTTGGCAAAAGTCAAGCCCTTTTTTTAAACACAATACAGTTAGAATATTTTAAATAAAAAACTATAAATACATTAAAAAACCCTACTATGAAAAATTCAAAATTTATTATCGTAACGCTATTTTTTTTCATCAATCTTTCGCTATCCGCACAAATAAGTTTTACAAAACTGCCTAATCAACCACCAGACAATATTGTTTCAATTGTTACTGATCCAACCAATAACGATATTTATGCAGCGGCAACATTAAAAGTTATAAAATCTACAGATGCTGGAGCTAATTGGACAGTAACTGCAAACACAGGAACAACAAATTTGAACTTAATTTATTTTACATCTACGGGTCAATTGTATGCTGGAATTGACAAGTCGAATACCAATAGTGTTGGCTTAATAAAGTACAATAAAGCTACCAATGTTTGGAGCGAAGTTCTAGGTTCTCCACAAGATGTAACCGCAATTGTAGAAGATACTTTAGGCAATCTAATTATTGGAACAGGAACAACAGGTAATTATACAACTTCAAATCCTATAAACAAAAGCACGGGGATGTTCTATTATACAGTGACAACATCAACTTGGACTTCCATCAATTCAGGATTGCCCAAGGTGCCTACTTATGCCGTTTTTCCTTTTATAAAATCATTAATCAAAACACCATCAGGGTTGATTATTGCTGGAACTTATGGTAATGGTGTTTTACAATTCGACGGAACAACCTGGAGTAATTATGGAACAGGATTACCAAACCTTAATGTAAACACTTTAGCAATAAATACTTCTGGACAGGTATATGCAGGAACAGATGTTGGAGTAAGTGTAGTTGATAATGCAGCAAGTGCTTGGACAAATGTCAGTACAGGATTACCAATAAATAAGCCCGTTCGGACTTTATCAATAAACACATCGGGAACTCTTTTTGCAGGTTTAGGATTTTATCATTATCAAAACGGGAATATGGCGGGCGATATTTATTCGAGTAGTAACAATGGTTCCTCTTGGCAAAATGCCACTACAGGATATGTAGGTGGTGTGGTATATTCCGTTTTGGCACACTCTTCAGGAAATGTTCTACTGGGTTCTGCAGGAATTTGGAAATCTAGCAACAATGGTGGTTTGTGGTCTTACTCTATGTCGGGTGTTTCTTTAGCCAATCAAACAATAAAGATGGTAGAGAATAGTGCAGGTGATATTTTTGTATTGTGCAGGAATAATCAATTAGGCACAAGATTACCTTATGGCGGTGTATTTCGCTCTATCGATAAGGGAACTACTTGGGCACAAATTGTAAACGGCATCAATGCGCAAGGCTTATTTGCAATATTTGTTGATAGCCATGATAATATCTGGCTTAGTGGCAGTACCATTAGATCAAACGCCAATCAGGCTGGTACTATTTGGGGAACACCGGAACTATATAAATCTTCAGATAATGGAAATACATGGGTAAAAAACACATCCATTGCGCAGGCAAGTGATTCCTATAATCAAATTGTAGAAACCCCGAATGGAAAAATATATGTAGATAATTCTTTTGGCACCAGTATTTCAAATCTTTCTTCCAGTACAGATTACAACACATTTGACAATACATTGAAACCACCACCAACCAATGGAAATTTTAGTTATGGATTAGCCGTTAATAACAATAACGATGTTTTTCATGGCACCGAAACAAATGGCATTATGCGATCAACAAACAATGGTGCACCAGGTAGTTTTAGTACAATAACAACTGGCGGAGGTAATACAACCGTGTTTGTTGACCCTTACAGTCAATACGTATTTACCAATTCGGGTACAACCACAGGCATTCTTTTTTATGCGTCTACCAATGTAGATAACGGAACAAATATGTTCCCGATATTGAATTCACCATTGTATTATATCTCCGTGCAGAGTATGGCATTTACCAATACGGGTAAAATTTATTGTGCTGTAAACTCTAGTCAGTTTCCACTCGCCGGGTTATATCTTATGCAATCTCCTGTTACCACAAACTCGGCATTTACGCAACTTATTAATATTGGCACCCTTTCTTTTTACTTCAACACATTGTATATAGATAAATGCGGTTACATGTATGGTGTAGCCCAGGGTGGAGGCATTGCTAAATCAAATAGTCGTGTTAATACTCCAAAACAAACCGTTTTAACCATTCCTTTAAATAATGCTACTAATGTTGCTACAATTCCAACTTTAAATTGGAATTCTTCTTGCGATGCCGATAATTATCGAGTGCAAGTGGCAACTACCAATACATTTTCAACTACTGTTGTAGATCAAGCGGCAATTGTTGAAAATAGTTATATTGTTCCTATAGGAATTTTAAATCCAAATACAACTTATTATTGGCGTACGATTGCCACAAATGACGTGGGAGTTGGTACTTGGTCTAATGCTTTTAGCTTTATTACAGATTCAGCTTTAGGGATTAATCAGAATAAAATTCAACCTGCATTTATTGTATATCCAAATCCTACAGAAGATGTGCTTACAGTAACTTTTAATGAGGCAAATTCAAATGAATTAGTCGAAATATTTGATATGAATGGGAGAACAATTGAAAGATATTATTTTAAAGAATTAAAAAACATAATAAACACAAAAAATTGGAAACAAGGTGTTTACGTTGTTAAATGGAAAAACTATAGTCAAAAAGTAGTCAAAAAATAATTTCAGTTTTAAAAATAATTAAAGCCATAAGTTATATCGCATTTTGTCCCTATCTAAAAAAACAAATTACCACAGATCTGCTGATTAAAAAAATATAATTTAAAAATCAGCAGATCTGCGGTATTTTTTTTTAAATCATTCAATCTTTTAATACATTTGAAAGATGAAAATCGAATCCCAAATAGAAAAAATTTCCAGTTTCCAACATCTTGAATTGTTGGCGAACCAAATTGTGGAAGGATTTATCTCGGGCATGCACAAAAGTCCTTTTCACGGTTTTTCGGCTGAATTTGCAGAACATAAAGTCTATAATGTTGGCGAAAGCACAAAACATATTGACTGGAAATTGTTTGCCAAAACCGATAGATTGTATACCAAAAAATTCGAAGAGGATACTAATTTGCGTTGCCACATCATTATCGATAATTCGTCGTCGATGCATTATCCAAAACTCGAAAACAAAGAAAAATTTTTCCAAAACAAGATAGGATTTTCCGTTTTGGCTTCAGCCGTTTTAATGAACATTTTGAAGAAACAGCGCGATGCCGTGGGTTTAAGCGTATTTTCGGATTCGTATGAATATTATTCTCCAGAGAAAGGTAGCGATCGTCATCATCGAATGATTTTGAATACTCTCGAAAATTTATTAGAAAAACCAAAAGTTCAAAAAAGAACCGACACAATTACCTTCCTGCATCAAATCGCTGAGAAAATTCACCGCCGTTCGATGATTATTTTGTTTACAGATATGTTTCAGTCGGGCAATGAAGAAGCGCTATTTACTGCTTTGCAACATTTGAAACACAACAAGCACAAGGTGGTTTTATTTCACGTTATTGACAATAAAACGGAACTTAATTTCGACTTTGACAACGCTCCAAGGAAGTTTATTGACATAGAAACTGGCGATGAGGTTAATATTTTTGCCGATAATGTCAAGAGTGAATATGAAAAGGGTGTAAATAGTTACTTCAAAAAATTGGCTTTGACCTGTTCTCAAAACAAAATTAAGTACGTGCCTGTTGGGGTTGCCGATAGTTTTGAGAAAGTATTGACTACATATTTAGTTGAAAAACAAAACTTTGGGTAAAACATATAAAATTTATGAAATGTTTTTCGCAGAAACACTTGTAGAAACAAAATTCTATAGTATATTTGCAACCGCAATAAAGCAGAGGTTTGGTAGTTCAGTTGGTTAGAATACATGCCTGTCACGCATGGGGTCGCGGGTTCGAGTCCCGTCCAGACCGCTAAATTGGGGGAAAGGTTTTCAGAAATGAAAACCTTTTTTGCCCAATAAAAGCATCTAAAATAGTTGTGTTGTTTTCGCTACGACTTTGTAACTCGTAGCACGGTTTAGTAGTTAGACCAATGAAAAGCTTTCCACTTTTGTGGATAGCTTTTTTGATTTAAATTAAAACAACCTTGATTTATTAGTCCATACAATCCAAACAAACAATCCCAAATACATCATACAAATTACAAACTTCATAAAACTACTTGCTAGAAATCCAATAAACGAACCAGTCGCCGCTTTCAAAGCCCGACGATGATCTTTGTAATCATAAAGAAGTTCCCCGATAAAGGCTCCAACAAAAGGTCCAATGATAAATCCGAAAGGAATTGGCGCAAAAATTCCCACAATCAAACCGATATTCGTTCCCCAAATGCCATAAGAACTTCCTCCAAATTTCTTCGTGCCTTTGGCCGGAATCACATAATCCAAAACTGAAATAATCATGGTAATCAGTAAAGTAATTCCTAGAATCCAATAATTTGCTGGAACTGCGTTCGTAAAATAAAGCAAAACTAATCCAATCCAACTTAAACTTGGACCGGGCAAAACAGGCATAAAACTTCCAAAAACGCCAACAATCATAAACACAAAACCAATAATCAGCAGCAACGAATCCATAAAGTATTTTTTAGTATTTTTGAAAATTAAAGCAGTACTTTTAAACAAAATTAAAACAGTATTTCTTTCGTTAACGAATATGAGGAAAATTATTCTAATATTACTTTTTTTGCCATTAGTTTTTAGTTCCTGTCAGTACTTTGATAAGCAAGTACCTTCAGAAAAGGAATTGCTACAAAAGGAATTGAAAGCCATTAACTGGAAAGAAGTCGACGAATTTCCATCGGTAGCTGATTGTGAGAAAATAGAAAATAAAACCCAACGCCAGCAATGTTTTTTCGAATATATGACACAGCTAATTCAGCAAAAATTAAGTGTTGACACGCTCTCGATTCTCTATCCTGAACTCGACACGATTGAGGTAAAAGTGACCATTTTTCCTAATGCCACGATGCAATTCGAACCCCAATTTCCCAAAGATTCTGTCGCTTATGACAAAATAAAAATTGATAGCATTCTCAAAGCTCGTTTGGTCGATTTTCCAAAAGTAAACCCAGCTATCAAACGCGGAATTCCGGTGAAAACCCAGTTTATACTTCCTGTTATTCTCAAAGTGGAGTAGTTAAAATCGTCTTCCTTTCCATTCATATTTTCCAAACAAGGAATACAAAGCCACGCTTGTGCTAAAAAAAGGATACAGCAAACTCGCCAAAATCAAATAGTGCATTCTCTTTTTTGTCAAGAAATAATTTGCTTTATAAATTAGGATTGAATCAACAATGAACTTCAAAAGAGTCAACAAAACGATATCTTGAAACAGAATAAAACCTGACAACCAACACCCAACACCCAACACCCAAGCCAAATTTCCTCCAAAAACTATCAAACCCAAACCTTTTCCAAAACCACTTTGATAAGAACCTGTTTTCGAAGCCCAACGCACTCTTTGATAAAACAAAGATTTCCAATCGTTCAAAGGTTTTGTGATTACAATATTATTTTCAGATTTTAAATAATGCACTTTTTCAGGGAACCGAGCCATCGCTTTTTGCAACAAAAAAACATCGTCACCACTGGCAATTCCATCATTTCCTTCGAAACCATTTAAGTCTTGAAAAAAAGATTTGGTGTAAGCAAAATTAGCGCCATTGCACATAAAACCTTTTCCTAAACCAAAACTTCCAATAGTGGCTCCTTGCAAACTCGCCAAATCCAATTGCTGGAAATGATGTAAAAACGAACTCTCACATTCATATTTAACAGCACTAGCAATCATAGAAACTTCGTGATGCAGTTGGATGTAATTGTCTAATGCCAATAACCAGTTTTTAGAAACCACACAATCTGCATCCGTGGTGATAATCCAATCATTTTTCACAACTTGCACCGCTGTTGAAATCGCATCTTTCTTCGGTGAATTCGAAACCCGAATAGTGTCAATTACATAAACTTGAAACTTGAAACTTGAAACTTGAAACTCCTCACTGGAAAAATCATCAACCAAAACAACTTCAAACAAATCCATTGGATAATTCATTTTCGAAAAACTATCCAAAAGCTTTGGGAGATTTTCAGCTTCATTCCGAAAAGGAACTACAATCGAAAATTTGGTTTTTGGCTTTAGTCCAAGATAATGAAAGGAATTGACTTTTGTAAATCCATAAATTAAGGAAGCAATAGTTGTTGCATAAACCAAAACTACCGAAAACAAAACAATTGCAATCATAATCATTTTATTAAGTTTCGTCTCCCTCTCCTTTGGAGAGGGCTGGGGTGAGGATTTTATAATTCATCACATAATAACTACCAATAATAACAGGTAAAACTACGTTCAAAAACCACATCAAGGTTGAAATGAAAACTACAATCCATTCGTTGACGCCCAGAATTCCAAAGAAAAAAACAGCAACACTTCCTTTTACAGCAAAGTCCAAAAACTGAAAAGTTGGTAAGGAAGAAGCCAGAAAATAAACACTCGCAATGGTTGCCATCATTGTTAAATATGGCAAATCAACATCAAAAGCCAAGAAAAGAAAATAATATTGATGCGAAAAAATGAGATAGCGGCAAACGGCAAGTAAAATATTTTTTTGATGAATTGATTTTGGAATTTCATTGGTTTTATGAATCAGTTTTTCGATGGAATATCCTTTGATTGTGATTTTTTTTAAAAGAAAAGTAATCAAAAAGGCAAGAAAGAATAATCCAAATAGGAATAGAACTGTTTTTGAAGAGATAACATTGAAATTTGTGTTGAAGTACAACAATCCAAATATTCCAAATACAATCGACAAAATCATTTGAATTCCATTGCAAATCAAGTTCAAAAAGATGATTTTTTTGGCTTCAGATTTTTTGAAGAATAGGGCTTTTCCAGCATATTCACCCAAGCCATTTGGCGTAAATAATCCAGCTGTTAGTGCGCCAAGAACTTGTTTGGTGGCTTCTAGCAGGGAGATTTTATGAAGATAAGAAACTAAGTTCTGCCATTTCAAAATTTCGAAAAAGCGATTCAAAAAACTCAATAATAAAAGGAAGCTGATTCCAGCAATCGATTGATTTTTTTGGAACAGAACGATGAATTTCTCCCAATCTAGTTTGTCGTTGTTGGCCAATTGGCTGTAGATAAAATAAAAGGCACCGCCAACAATCAAAAGTTTGATTAGAAGTACAAGGAATTGTTTAGCTTTGTGAGGAATTGAAATCATTAGCCCCCTAGCCCCCGAAGAGGGAATTAAAATGTTACTAAATTTAATTCGTAAAATAACAAATAAACTTTGTGACTTAGTGTCTTTGTGGCAAAATAATTATGGCAAACGAACGCATCATATTAGGAATCGACCCTGGCACTACCATAATGGGTTTTGGATTGATAAAAGTAGTTGGAAAAAACATGCAGTTTATTCAACTCAACGAATTGCAATTGTCCAAATACGACAATCATTATCAAAAACTGAAAATCATCTTCGAACGCACCATCGAACTTATTGACACCCACAATCCCGATGAAATTGCGATTGAGGCACCATTTTTTGGCAAGAATGTACAATCAATGTTGAAATTGGGAAGAGCACAAGGTGTGGCAATGGCGGCAGGTCTTTCGAGAGACATTCCCATCACCGAATACGAACCTAAGAAAATAAAAATGGCCATTACCGGCAATGGAAACGCCAGCAAGGAACAAGTGGCCAAAATGCTCCAACAACTTTTAGGCTTAAAAGAATTACCCAAAAATCTGGATTCTACCGATGGATTGGCTGCCGCAGTTTGTCATTTTTTCAATTCTGGGAAAGTGATTGGCGAGAAAAGTTATACAGGTTGGGATGCTTTTGTGAAACAGAATAGCCCCCTAGCCCCCAAAGGGGGAAATAGTTTATCAATAAATGTTCCTAAAAAGAACAAATAATAATGAGTAAATCTCAATATATTTCAAGCTTTGTCACCTCCCCTTTGGGGAGGACGGGTGGGGCTATATATATCCATATCCCTTTTTGCAAGCAAGCTTGTCATTATTGCGACTTTCATTTTTCGACTTCGATGAAGAAGAAAGACGAAATGGTTTTGGCTTTGGCCAAAGAAATTCGAATGCGCAAAAGTGA
This sequence comes from Lentimicrobium sp., assembly GCA_022758945.1. Lineage (GTDB taxonomy): Bacteria > Bacteroidota > Bacteroidia > Flavobacteriales > Flavobacteriaceae > Flavobacterium. Next base: position 8,834 of record JAEMQE010000053.1, read on the forward strand.
GTTCAAAAATGAAACGATAGAAACGATTTATTTTGGTGGAGGAACTCCAAGCAGATTGCAGATTGCAGATTTGAGATTGCAGATTGATTCGATTTATAAAAATTATACCGTTGCTCAAAATCCAGAAATCACTCTTGAAGCCAATCCAGATGATTTGTCGAAAGACTATTTAATCGAACTTTCAAAAATCGGAATCAATCGACTAAGTATTGGAATTCAGTCGTTTTTTGAAGATGATTTATTGATGATGAATCGCGCCCACAATTCGGTGGAAGCCCTAGAATGCCTTAAAGAAGCAACCAAATATTTCGATAATATTTCACTTGATTTAATTTATGGAATTCCGGGCATGAGCAACGAAAAGTGGAAACAAAATATTGAAACGGCTTTGAGTTTTGGTATTCCGCACTTTTCGAGTTATGCCTTGACGGTCGAACCTAAAACAGCTTTGAACAAACTCATTCAAACGGGAAAAATTGCAAAACCAAATGATGAGGTTGCTGAAGAACATTTTTATATTCTTGTCGAAACGCTTGAAGCCAATGGGTTTATACATTATGAATTATCGAATTTTGGAAAGGAGAATTACTTTTCGAAAAACAATTCGGCCTATTGGTTAGGAAAAAAATACATCGGAATTGGTCCATCAGC
>JAEMQE010000297.1 GCA_022758945.1 Lentimicrobium sp.
TATCTTTGAAAGGTACTAAATCAGCGCGAGTGCTACCGAAGGTTTAGTTCAACACGGGTTTGGCAAAAGTGGCGGTTCAGTGCTCCGCAGACACATTTGTGGTTAATCGAAATTTGATTCTCCGCATCAACATTTGTGGTGAAAATCGCCACCTTCGCCAAGCGGCGACACGTTAGCAGTAATACCCCATATTCGCGCCCAAATTGACTCCTTCAGATAACGGAAGAAAGTGAAAATTTAGATAAATCTTAAAAATACAAATAATTGATTTTTTAAAACATTAAAAAAAATAGTTAGAATGCCTAAAAAACTTATAAATGAAATTTTTAAGTACATGACAAAAATAATCAAGCCAAAACGATAAAAACTAACGTAAAAGAGTAAATCAGTTCTGTCAGTTTGCACCATATTAACCAAATAAATCCGTTTTTTATAAATCCCTAAAATAAAAAAATGTTTACTTCATTTTTTGCTTATCAATCTTATCAATTCAGATTAGAGTAAACCGAAGTAAAGAAGTGTTGCTAACATTGTGTTTTATACATTATGATTTTCAAGAATATGCTTAAAATGTTTCTCATTTTTATAAACTTGCGCTAATAAGCTTGGCAAAACCACCAATAATAATGGCATTGCAATTAGAAATCCACCAATTACCGCAATGGCTAAAGGCTGGTGTAATTCTGAACCCGTTCCTATTCCGATTGCTAATGGCAAAAGCGCAATTATTGCACCTAAAGCAGTCATTAATTTGGGTCTTAATCGCGTTGAAATCGAATAGATTATAGATTGATTTACATTTCTTGTCAGTTTGAAAGTTTCTCTAAATTGCAGGAATGTAAAAATTGCATTTTCGGCAATGATGCCCACAATCATAATAATTCCTGTATAGCTTCCAACGTTTAATGGCGTTCTAGTTATAAAAAGTAAAATATAACTACCCGCAATTCCTAAAACTGAAATTAAAAGGATGACCAATGCAATTCTGAAATCTCGAAAAAGAAATAAAATTACACCAAAAACCAATAATGAAGAAGCAATTAAAATCAGTAGTAATTCTCTAAAAGATTGTTGTTGGTCTTTGTAAGCTCCTGCATATTCAATATAATAGCCGCTTGGCAAATGAATAGCTGCAGTAACTTTGGTCTGAATTTCTTTCATTACACTTCCCAAATCTCGATTATCCAATCTTCCTGTTACAACACTCATCATTTGCAGATTTTCACGTTCAATTTCGGCAATGCCTTTTTGAACCGATATAGTAACCAAACTCGAAATAGGAATGGATTGTCCGTTGGGCAAAAATATTTTGAGTTGCTTAATATCTTCTAAACTTCGTTTCTGACCGTTGGCATAAATCAATCTGATGGGTGTTAGTTTTTCATTTTCCAACAAACTGCCTACCACATTACCTTCCAAAGCAGTTTGCATTTGAAATTGTAAATCGGCTGGCGTAATTCCATATTGTGCCAATTGAGAGTAATTAGGTTGAATATTAATCGCTGGTCCAGCCAAAACAATGCCATCAAAAACATCGGCAGTTCCTTTTACTTTTTCAACAATTGCACTAACTTCTTTGGCTATTTTTTGTAATTCTACTTGATTATTTCCATAAACTTTTACTTCAATAGGAGAAACAGAACTCATTAAATCACCCAACATATCGCCAATAACTTGACCAAAATCAATACGCAAAGCGGGTTGTGTAGCTTCTACCTTGGCACGAATTTCGTCAATTACATCGTTACTGGTTTTACTTCTGTCTTTCTTTAATTGTATTAAATAATCGCCACGATTAGGCTCGGTTATAAAAAAACCCATTTGGGTTCCAGTTCTTCTACTATAGGCTTCAACTTCGGGAATTTTTATAATTATTTTTTCGACCTCATTCAACATTCTATCGGTTTCTTCCAGTGAAGTTCCTGGTGGACTTTCATAATCTAAAACAATACTTCCTTCGTCCATTTCAGGTAAAAAACCAGTTTCTAAGTGGGGTAAAATAATAAAAATAGACAGCACTAAAACAATGCAAAAGGCAATACTAATAATAGGTTTTCCAATAAAATAACCAACCCAATTTTGGGTTTTTACTTCGTGGATTTCAATTACTTCTTGTTTTTCAGAGTTGGTTCTTTCTTCTTTAGACAGCAACAAATAAACCACTGGAAGTAACAACCAAGTAACAAAAAACGAACAAACCAAAGTAATAATCATTGTATCTGTAAGCACTTTAAAATAAGAGCCTGCAACGCCACTCATCAATACAAAAGGAATAAAAATTACAATCGTACTAATGGAAGAACCTACCATTGCTGGAAATAAATAATGAATTGCTTTTTGCAAAAGCGTAACTGTTGGCTCGTCAGGATGTTCTTCGTGTGTGCGATGAATTTGTTCTACAACTACAATCGCATCATCAATAATTAATCCCAATGCCGCTGCAATGGCACCCAAAGTCATAATATTGAACGTATTTCCCGTGAGGTATAAAACAATTAATGTCAATCCTAATGTTACCGGGATTATGATTAATATTGTAGCACTGGCTTTCGCCGATTTCAGAAATAAAACAGCAACAATTATGGCTAATAATAACCCGATTAACAAGCTGTCTGTAACACTTTTTACTGCATCATTTACAAAACTTGCTTGCTCATAAAATGGTTTTATAGTAATATCTTTTGGAAGTATTTTTTTTAAATCCTGCAACTTTACATTCATTGCATCAGAAAGTGAAATTAAATTAGAATTGGGTTGTTTAATAACGGCAACTAAAACACTTTCTTTCCCATTAGCGTTAACTTTTATGTATTCTTTTGCTTCTTTAATTTCGACAGTAGCAATATCTTTTAGTGTTACAATTCCTTTTCCGTTATTGCTAATTACCAGGTTTTCGAGTTCATCTTTTTTATCAACTTGTGCATCGGTAATTGTTAAATATAAATACCGATAATCAGCTAAATAACCATTGGATTTAATAAAATTAGTTTGGCTTAAAACTTGCGAAATCGCATTTGGAGTAATTCCAAGGGCAGTCATTTTATTAAAATCGAGGGACAACCAATATTCTTTTTCTTTTCCGCCAATAATCCTAATTTCGGAAACGCCATCTATTTGAGAAAGAAATGGTTTAATGGTAAAATTGGCTATTTTTTTTAACTCAATCGCCGATTTCCCTTTACCTTCAATCGCATAACCAATAACTGGAAGAATAGAAGGGTTCATTTTCTCGACCGTGATTTGCGTATCTGGTGGTAAATCATTTTTAATTTGATTAATTTGAGCTTCAATTCTAGTTTTACTCAAATCAATATCCGATTTCCAATCCATAAAAGCCGAAATTTCGCAACTCCCACGACTGGTTGTGCTGCGAACAGTTTTTAAATCTTGTACTTTTTTAATGGCATTTTCCAACGGCTTGGTAACCGTAATCATCATTTTGTCGATGGGTTGTTGTCCTGCATCGGCAATGATTTTTATTTTCGGAAAGGTAATTTCAGGAAACAAACTGGTTTGCATTTTTGAATATGCAAAAAAACCACCTAAAATAATTAGGAAGATAACGGCACTTAAACCATTTTTATGTTTTACAAAAAAGTTGTTCATTACAATTCCGTTTTTATAACTTTCACCTTAATCGTATCTGATACTCCATAATTCCCAGTAAGTAAAATTTTATCTTCACGAGTTAAAACTGGTGATAAGATTTCAATTTTATCTTCGGTTTGAATTCCTTTTTGAATTGGAACTTTAATTGCTGTGTTGGCATTTATCATTTTCATAATCCAAAAGTCGGTTTCGGTTTCATCACTCAAAACGGCAGATTTTGGCAATGAAACAGTCTTGGAATTAGAAGATTTATATATCCGAACCTTTACAATTAAATTCTCTGGAATATCTTGCTTTCCATTTATTTTTAAAACGACATTTTGCGTTTGTGAAGTGGCGTCAACAGTTGGCGAAAATTTTTGAACGGTTGCAATTCTTGATGTACCATCAGGTAAAGTAACAGTCAATTGTTGACCAATTGAAACGTAACTTTTCAATTCATAAGGCAAACTCAAAATAATTGCAAAACTTTCAGCATCGTTAATCGTAACTAGAACATCACCATCTTGAACATAATCACCTTGTTGAACATTGATCATCGTTACAATTCCATTGGTATTAGAACGCACTTTTAGGGCACCGCCAAAATTTAAAGTTGGATCTATTTTATTGATGGTGTTTCCTAAAACTTTGGCTTCTCTGGTTTTAATAGAAAACAACTCCTTTCCGTTAGTTACAAAATCGTTAGTTGCTACATTAACCGAATTCAAATACCCTGTTGCATTAGATTTGATAGTATTTTTAACCAGATAAGTTGCTGTTGCATTAAGATCAATATAACTTGCAATTCCAGAAGTGTCAATTGTAGTTAAAGTCACGGGAACGCTTGCATCAATAGGTTTTTTGGCTACTGTGGTATCTTTGCAAGAAGAAAAAAAGATAGCGATTAGTAAAAAAGATAAAATAAATTTCTTCATAGAATTAGTTATTAGAACTCCAATAATTGATTTCGTTTATAAGTTGGAGCTTGTTTATCTTATTTTGCGAAATGCTGTTGTTGATAGTGATTACATTTCCGATTGCAATAACAAAATCAGTAATTTGAGCATCGCCAGACAACAATAATTTTTTATCCGCTTCGATAAGAGCATCGGCAATTTGTAGTTGCGATTGCAGTTGGTTTTCGGTTTCTATAGTTTGTTTCAATTTCTGGTTGAGCATCAATAATTGCTGTGCATATTGCTTGTTGAAATTCTTTTTGTATGCCACATTGGTAGCTAGCGCCGTTTCGTTTTTTTGATGTTGTAACGATTTTTGATTACCGTCATAAATAGGAATTGACAATCCTAAGCCAACACTAACCCCCATATTTTTATACCCTTGATAAGTAAAACTCGATAAATATCCTCCATCAGCAAGCAAGGATAATGAAGGTTTATAGTTGTTGTCGATTAACTTATTTTGATTAGTAATTTTCAAACTATCTACTTCAAATTGTTTTAGAAAAACAATTTTATCGTTATTTTGAATATTCTTCAAAACAATATCTGGATTTTTTAATGTAACGAAAGTCGTATCTGTTTCTCCTGATAAATAATTGAGTAAACTTAAATCATTTTGATATTGTTGCTTGAGTAGTAAAACTTGTAATTCCTGTTGTTTTACCGTCGAAAGAAAAAGCAAATAATCGGTTTGTTTGTATATTGAATTTTGAGTTAACTTTTTCAAAACAACAGCTCCATTTTTTAAAAGGCTTATCATTTTTTGATTGTAATCCATTTGTTCTAAACTTCCTGATGCGGTTATGTATTGAGAAACTATGGCTTTATTCAAATCTTTTAAGGCAATAGTTTTATTCAAAAGCAATCCATCTTTCATTAATTTGAATGTTTCAGCTTGTGAATTGACAATACTTTTTCCAATAATTTTTTGATTAATTCCTATCAAACCCGAAACCGTTTGCCCATTGGTTATGGCAGTATCATATCCAAAACCATTTATGGTTGGAGCATAATTAGCATTAAGATTTCCTTTAATTTGGGGTTTATAATTGGCTCGATTAATCAAACTATCTAAAGCATTTAATTTAATTTGATTAGACAAATCTTTTAATAATGGTGAATTAGTTTGTGCTTTTTCCATATAAAAGCGCAAGTCTTTTTCTTGCGAAAAAGACTTAATAGTAATTAAAAGTATAAATAAAAAAATGGATGATTTCATTGGGTAAATTTATGCAATATAAATAGTCTATTTACTATTATTTTGAACTACCAAAACTACAAAAGAATTTGGAACTAAACCAGCTCTCGGTTTTGGGTTTTCAGTTGTTGGTTCTGGCTTTGCACCAAACTCTGCAGTTGATAGATACAATTGATTGGTAGTTTTGTTCAATGCTATTGTTCGAGCTCCTTTTTGAGTTTTTACGGTTTCAAGAACAGAAAAATCAGAAGCAGTTTTCTCTTTTACAACTGTGATCGTACCTTCTCCATTAGAACTGAAAACAAGTTTCTTTTTGGCATCAAAAGCGACACCGTCACATCCTTCGCCAATGGGTAAGGTTTTAATGATTTTTCCATTTGAGGCATCAACAATTACCATTAATTTATTGCCACAAACCGAAAATAATCTATTGGTTTCCAAATCAATTGCTAGTCCAGAAGGCTCATCACCAGGAGCTATACTCCAAGTTGCTATATCTTCTAGCTTGGTGGCATCAATGGTTTTAATTTCGTTTTTATCTTCAATGTTAACATAAATTAAACCTTTAGTGTTAGTTACTGAAAATTCAGGTTTACCTCCAAGGGGAATGGTTTTTACCACTTTATTGGTAACAGCATCAAGAACTGTTGCATCATTACTTTTGGCATTAAAAGTCAAAACCTTATGTGAAAATTGGTCATACAAAACGGCATCTGGTTTTTGACCTTCAATAGTTACTTTTTCGATTAATTCAAAAGTTTTCAGGTTGACAATGGTAACTGCATTGTCTTTTCCATCGGTGATAAAGGCTTTGTTTAGATCGTTTGCAATAGCAATTCCGTGAACGCCTTTAGTATCCGCAATTGTCGCGATTGTTTTGTCAGTAATCAAATCCACCACATTCACAACGCTTCCGTGAGAAACAAATAGATGTTGGTTTGCATCATCTACGGTTAAATAATCCCAGCCTTCGTTGCCTTCGATATTTATTTTTTTGGAAACTTTATAGGTTTGACCGATGCAATTGCTGATGCTACAAATCGTAATTATGATATAAAATATTTTTTTCATTAGTTGATTTTTTAAAGTGCGAATATCTAAATACTTTTGGTTAAAATTACTAAATAAAGTGATTTTTAAATTAAATCACATCTCTTAAGTTGAATTTTTAGTGTGTCACAAAAACATTTTAAAATAAATGGAAGTCAAGTTTAACTTTGACTTCCATTAAATTAGAAAGATTATCCATTCATTTATTCTTTTACTTCAGTACCATCTGCTTTAAAGGCGAGGCTTTTACTTTTCAATCCCTTTTTCAAGTCAACTTCGTAAATGGTTCCGTGTTTAGCAGTTTCTGTTTTATCAGCTTCAACTATTTTCCAAGCGGCATATTTCATCTTAACATTAGATAAAACTTCTGCGGGTAAATTAGCCGCATTGATTTCTTGTTCCGTTTCCAACCAAGTACCATCTTGATTAAAATTAGCTGAAATTTTTTCGCCATTAAGCGTAAATTCTGCCTCCCATTCTTTTGGTCCTTCCTTGCCCCAACTAACTTTCGTTGCCGCATTGAATTTTTTCATAAATGCATCGCTCACAGCTTTTGGAGGTGTGCCTGCAAAAGAGCAACTGTATATCAATACAATTGCTAAAATCATCATTACTTTTTTCATAATTTCATTTTTTTTAATTGTAAATTATTTTACAGTACAAACCTAAGCATCAAATCTATTTTGATTCTATTTTAATACGGTTGCAATTGTTATTTATTCGTTAAAGTAAAACGATGTCTATTGTTCATAAACTTATATTTTAGCGACAATCCGCTAACTTCGGCTATTTCAGTGGCTATGGCTAAACCTAATCCTGTTGATAAATGGGAAGTTGAATTCTTTTGAAAACGTTTAAAAAGTGATGCCTTATTTAGTGGTTCCTCCTTGCCTGTATTGTGTAGTGAAATTACATTATTACTAATAAAAATGACAATATCACCCCCTTCATTATTGTGTCTAATAGCATTTTGAAACAAATTATTAATAAGTACCAAACATAAATCGGCATTCATATTGATGAAAAAATCTTCTTCAATATTTTTTAGCACTTTAATTTTATTGGCTTTAATATGTTCTTCAAATAATAATAACGATTGGTCTATAATTTTTTCGACGGAGACTTTTTCAGTGGTTTTAAATTGTCTATTTTCTATTTTGGTAAGTAATAATAATGATTTGTTTAATCGTATCAATTTGGAACAAGCATCATCAATAGCAACAATTAGCTCCACTTCGTTTGCATTTAAACTTTCAGATTGAATGAGTAAATCAACTTTCGATTTTATGACTGCCAATGGTGTTTGAATTTCGTGGGAAGCATTTTCGGTGAATTTCTTTTGACCATTATAATCGATAATCATTTTTTCCATCATTTGATGAAGAGAATTATTCAATTCTGCGAATTCATTCACCGATGTTTTTTTAAATTCTGGTAGCTCATTATCACTTGCCCTAAAATTCTTTAAATTCTCAATGGCTTTATAAAAAGGTTTCCATAGCGTTTTTGAAACCCATAAATTAATCAGCAAAGAAATCAAAAACAAGAAAAATAAAATAAGAGTCAATAAATAAAAAATACCTTCAATTAATTCGTCAAATTCTAATGTACTACGCCAAATTTTGATTTGATAATTGGTATTTCTAACTTTTACAATAGAAGTAATCATTCTATTAGCCGCCAACTCGTTCTCCTTTTTGTCAAGAATTAAAGTATCAGAGAATATTGTTTTTGTTCCGTTTTTAAAATTAGAATGTGCGATTTTATCTATTTGGGCTTCCTTGCTTTTTGTGATTAAAAGTAAAGCAATGGTATCGTTATTTTTCAAATAGTGCTCCACTTGATATTTACGATTAAGCAATAATTCATTATTACTATCCTTAACTTCAGTTGTGATAACATAATAACAAATAAACCCAGAGAAAATTAGAATAGGAATGCTAAATATCAAATAATACAAACTGGTTTTGGCAAGTAACTTCATTCTTGTGTTTTAAAATTATAACCTATTCCATAAATGGTTTGAAGATAATCTTCACACTTTTTTTCTAGCAATTTTTTACGTAGATTTTTTACGTGATTGTAGATAAAATCAAAATTATCCAAACGATCAGCATTATCGCCCCAAAGATGTTCAGCCAAAGCATTTTTACTAACAACACGGTTTTTATTGGCTATAAAATACAACAGTAAATCGTATTCTTTTGAAGTCAAAATCACATTCTTGTTATTCACGAAAACGCTTCTTTCAGAAGGCAAAATTTTAATCTCATTGACAATAATTTCCAGATTTCCATCAAAACTTTTTCGTCTAATCAATGCTTTTATTCTCGAATTCAATTCCGATAAATGAAACGGTTTTGGTAAATAATCGTCAGCACCAAGGTCTAATCCATAAATTTTATCATCAAGCGAATTTTTTGCAGAAATAATAATAACCCCAGCTCTCGATTTTTTAAGTTTTATTTCCTTGATTAAGTCCAATCCGGAACCATTGGGCAAAGTAATATCGACCAAAATGCAATCGTAATCGTAAAGTGCTATTTTTTGTGCAGCTTTACTATAATCAGATGCAAATTCAACTACATTACCTTCCATTTCAAGGTATTGCTTGATGCTTTTTTGCAATTCGGGCTCGT
>JAEMQE010000232.1 GCA_022758945.1 Lentimicrobium sp.
TATGAATGATGTGGCAGTTTTTTCGAACACCTCAGGAGATTGGAACGGTGGAAGCATCTATTTTGGATTTAATATGTAACGATCTTTTTAAAAAACCATTAATAATTAAAGAAATAAATAAATTATGAAAAAGCTTATAATATTTATAGCGTTCATCAGTGCTGCTATGTATATGGTTTCTTGTACATCAAGTACTTATGAAGAAATTTCAGCTCCTGTCACAAATCCTACCTATACTGCCAATGTGGAACCAGTCATAAAAGCCAATTGTACGGGTTGCCATTCAGGAGGACAATATCCAAACTTAACAACTTATGCAGATGTCAAAGATGCCACTCAAAATGGGAATTTAATTTGTAGAATAGATCAAACACAAGCTTGTGGTAGAGTGATGCCTCCAAGCGGAGCTATGTCAAAACAAACAATTGATATGATCAAACTTTGGCAAACCCAAGGTTACGTAAATTAATCAAGATAAATTTAAACAAATAGAAAAATGAAAAAAGGAATAATTTTAATGATGTGTTTTTTAGTAGGAAATGTAATTTTTGCTCAAAAAATGATAACTCGCGCAGGTGAAATAAAATTTGAAGCATCGATGCCCGCTTTTGAAGAAATTGCTGCTACAAACAATACGGTTTCTTGTATTCTTGATGAGGCAACAGGCGATTTTGTGGCATTGGCTTTGGTAAAAGCATTCAAGTTCAAAGCACCCTTAATGGAAGAACACTTCAATGAGAATTATATGGAATCTTCTAAATTTCCTAAAGCAACTTTCAAAGGAAAAATCGCCAATTTTGATGCTAAAAAATTGTCCTCCACTAAATCTTCTTATGATTTAGAAGGTGATTTGACCATTCACGGTGTAACCAAAAAAATTAAAACAAAACTTAATCTTGTTTTGAATGGTGGCAAAATTATAGCTACGAGTTTAATATCGGTTAAACCACAAGATTACAATATTGAGATCCCAAGTCTTGTAAAAGACAAGATTGCCGAGAATGTGAAAATTTCAATCAATTTTATTCTAGAAGCAAATTAAAATTTTAGGAATATGAAAGCTCCAGATAACATTATTTGGAGCTTTATCTAATTTAAAATCACAAACAAATAACTCTTATTCTATTGTCAATTATAAACTAAATTAAAATGAAGACAAAATTACTTTATCTAGCTAGTATTGCTGTCATATTGGGCTTTACTGTAAACTTGACTGCACAGACCGCAGGTACTTTAACATTTAGTTTTACGCCTATTACCCAAACTGTTGGAGCTTATTCAGGTACCAAAAATGTATTGGCAGTTTGGATACAATCAAGTGGTGGCGGATTTGTAAAATCAAAACTTCGCTATTGTTCATTGGGTAGCACAGAAGATCATTTACCAACTTATGGTGTTAATTGTGGAGCTTCAGCTAGTGATTGTATAACAAATGGAAATATAACCGATGCAACAACAGGAGCTACTTTGCCATCTTATGCAGTAAAAACAATAACTTGGGATGGCAAAAATGTATCAGGAACATTAAATGGAACCGTTGTTCCTGATGGGACTTATCAAGTGACTATTCAAGAGACTTGGGGACACGGAACGGCAACTGTTCTTAGATCTTTTTCTTTTACAAAAGGGCCAGTTGCAGACCATCAGACTCCTGCTGCCGATACTAAATTTACAGGTATTTCGCTTGATTGGGTTCCTTCGGCATTAGGTGTTAATGATAATGTTTCACCAAATACCAAAGTGGTTATTTACCCAAATCCAACCAATGGGATTTTTAGCATTGACTTCAAAAATGAAATAAACAATATTAGAGTTTCAAATATGCTAGGTCAAGTTGTGTATGATGAAAAAGTTGCTGACAGTGCGGCAGGAACAACAAAAAACATTGATCTTTCCCGTTTTGGAAACGGAATTTATATTATTAATGTTTCTAATAATGAGGGAACTTCTAACTATAAAGTGATTTTAGATAAATAATTCTCTCTATTAATATTAAACAATTAAAGCATGAGTCAGTTTTTGATTTATGCTTTTTTTATTCTACAGCTTCTGATATTATGGATTTTATACCTGAAGTTTCATAAACTTGATAATTTCCATTCTCATCAGAGTAAATCAAATAAGCCTGGAGTTCTGGATGTTTTTGTAAAAACACTTTCGCTTTTTCAAGTCCAAGAACTAAAACTCCCGTAGCATTGGCATCAGATGAAATACATTCTTTGGCAAATATAGAGGCGCTGAGAAGATTGTTTTTTGTGGGATAACCCGTTTTTGGATCAATATGATGTGCATATTTCACCCCATCTTCAATATTAAATCTACGATAATTTCCAGAAGTTGCAATGGCCATATTTTCGAGTTTTACAATTGCTTTTAATGGGTTTCCGGTTTCTTTGTTGTCAATAGGTTTTTCAATTCCAATAGTCCAATTTTTTCCGTCTGGTTTTCGGCCTTTGGCATATACTTCGCCACCAATTTCAACAATATAGGAATTTATTTTTTTTGAAGTTAAAAAATCAGAAACTACATCAACAGAATAGCCTTGGGCAAATGCGTTAAAATCTAAAGCAACTCGTGGGTCTTTTTTGATTACTTTATTTCCTTTTAATTCAATTAATTGAAAACCGACAAATTTAAGAATGCTGTCAATCTTTGTTTTTTCGATTTTTTGTTTTTTTCCTGGGCCAAAACCCCAAGCATTTGATAATGGATAAACTGTTGGGTCAAATGCGCCGTTAGTATTTTTCCATACTTCTTTGGCTTTGTTAAAACACGCTATAAAGTATTTGTCAACAACAACATTTTTGTCATTTGAATTGATTCTCGAAATTACAGAATTAGGAATATAAGTAGAAACCGACAGATCGAAATTTTTTAGAATTTTCTCTATTTCTAGCTGAAAATCTCTGTTTTGATTGTCAAAATAGGTAATATGGTAGGTTGTGCCTTGCGCTTCGCCTTCAATTCGTATGGGTTCTTGTTGTGAATATATTGATGTTACATAAAATAAAAAAACACCAATTGTTAAGCCAATTTTTTTCATAAGTCCTTCTCTTTTTTATTGATAAATATAGGGTTTTCTTTAGAATTTAAGGAAGATATTAAGTGAAATTTTATATAATTTGAGAAGAAAAAAAGCTCCATTCTGTCAAAAACAGGTTGGAGCTTTTTTATAAATGTACAATTACATTACTTCACTAAATGTTCATCAGCAATTTTCAACGCTTCTGATATAATTGCCAAACCTTCATCTATTTGTGCCTCGTTTATCATCAAAGGCGGAGCAATAAAAATATAACCCCAACGAACAAAAGTATATAATCCGAGTTCTCTCACTTTAGCAGCAATTAGATTGGTAACTTTCAAATCTTCTCCGCTGGCATTGTATGGAGCGATAAGTTCGCCAGTTGTTTTATTTTTCAAGATATCCAAACAACCTAGAAGTCCTGTGTTTCTAAAAGCTCCCATACTTGGATGCTTACTTCTCATTTCCTCTATTTTAGATTCTAGATAAGCACTCATTTTTCGAGTGTTTTCTATCAATTTGTCGCTTTCATAAATGTTGATTACAGCCAGTGATGCCGCCAAAGCTACTGGATGCGCATTGTATGTCAGCCCAATCATCATAGGAGTATTTTCAAATTTGGCAGCAATTTTATCGGAAACCATCAAACAGCCCAGAGGTAAATAGGATGAAGTCAATCCTTTTGCCATACAAACCATATCTGGAACGATGTCGTGATTTTCGAACCCGAACCATTTTCCGGTTCTACCAAAACCACTCATTACTTCATCGGCAATAAACAAAATTCCGTATTTTTCGCAAAGTGCTTTTATTCCTTTCAAATAGCCTTTTGGATATTTCAAACAGCCCGAAGAACCGCTTTCGCCTTCAAAAATAAAGGCTGCAATATTGGTTTTTCCTTCAAATTGAATTACTCTATCTACATATTCTAAACTCAAATTTAGTTTTGTAGCATCGTCTAAATCTTTCATTCCAAAGAAATAATAGGGATCGTCCAGTAAAACAGCATTTGGCATTTGTTGCGAATCGTTTGCCAATTTTCTTGGATCACCACCTACGGACATTCCACCAATAGAACCTCCGTGAAAAGCTCTGTATCTTCCAACAATTTTATGTCTTCCGGTATAAAGTCGGGCTAATTTTATGGCATTGTCAACAGATGAAGTTCCGCATAAAGTATAAAAAGCTTTGTTCAAATCACCCGGACAGATTTCAGCTAATTTTCTGGATAATTTAGCACGAATTTCGGTAGTACAGGTTGGAGTTACAAAACTTACTTTTTGCATTTGTTCCACAACAGCATCAGTAACACGTTGATCTCCGTGACCAATATTTACCGACATTAATCCACTCGAGAAATCAATGATTCTTTTTCCTCCAATTTCATATAAATAGACGCCTTCAGCTCTTTCGATAGCAATTGGATTTACACTAGCTTGCGCTGACCAGGAGAATAAACTGAATTCTTTACTGTCGGAAATAATTTGTTCTTTACTTAACATTATATTTAAAATTTTAGTTTTTATTTATTTACGATAAGGTCATAAGTATAAAGGTATTCGTCTCTCACAAATCCCATTTTATGATACAAGCCTTGTGCAATTACATTGTTTTTAGCGGTTCGCAATCGAATTAAATTTATATTAATTTCCTTGGCTAATTCAACAGTTTTGAGGATTAATTGTTCTCCTGTTCCATTATTTCGAATGGTGGAATCGACAAACAAATCATTTAATATTAATATTTTGCTCAGTAAAACTGAAGAAAATGTTGGATAAATGAGTGTAAAACCAATGGCTTTATCTTTTATTTCATCGTCAAAAGCAATAAAAATAATAGCTTCGTTATTTTCCATTCTTTCTTTCAAAAAGGCTTTGTGCTTTTCGAAATTGGAAGGTTTTTTGTAAAAAATTAGGTATTGGTCAAACAGCGGAGTTAATTGGTCTAAATCCTGTATTGTGGCTTTTCGTATCATAGTTTTATAATAAATTAGACAATAAATATATGAAAAATCATCCTCCTTAACTTTTTCTAACCTAAAATTCTTAATATATTAATCTGCAACCTGCAACCTGCCTTCTTGTTTTTAACTCATCCAATTCGTTCCTGCTTCCGGATTCCATTTAGTGGTTATTTTCTTTTCTTTGGTAAAAAATCCAATAGAACTTTTTCCGGTAATATCGCCTGAACCAAAACGAGATTCGTTCCATCCTCCAAAACCAAAAGGTTCTCTTGGAACAGGAACACCTATGTTTACGCCACACATTCCCGCCGAAGCATTTTCAGTAACGTAATTAGCCAAACCGCCACTTTGTGTAAATACAGAACAGGCATTTCCATAAGGATTTGCATTTTCGATTGCCAAAGCTTCATCAATGGTTTTCACACGAACAATGGCCAAAACTGGTCCGAAAACTTCTTCTCTGGCAATTTTCATATCGGCAGTGGCATAATCTATTAAGGTTGGGCCTACATAAAAACCGTTCTCTTTTCCTGGAACAATAGTATTTCTTCCGTCCAAAATGATTTTAGCACCCTGTTGTTCCGCTTCGGTAATGTACCCTTCAATTCTTTCTTTGGCAGCTTTTGAAATTACGGCTCCTAAAGTAGTTCCGCATTGAATTTTTTGAGCATCACCTATTAATTTATCAAGAATGGCATCACAATTTCCAACTGCTATCAAAGTGGCAGCAGCCATACAACGCTGACCGGCGCAACCGCTCATTGAAGCGACAATATTGGACGAAGCCATATCTGGATGTGCATCTGGCAATAAAATAATATGATTTTTTGCTCCACCAAGCGCTAATACTTGTTTCAAATTATTGCTGGCTCTTTGATAAACAATTTTGGCCACTTTGGTAGAACCAACAAAAGTTACCGCTTTTATTCCGGGATGGTCACAAATGTTTTCAACCGTTGATTGTGTTCCGTTGATTACATTAAAAAGCCCGTCAGGAAGTCCTGCTTCTTTCAATAATTTTGCAATATATTGACTGCTGATGGGCACAGATTCGGAAGGTTTTAATATCATAGCATTTCCAAGAGCTATGGCGTTTACTACTGTCCAGTGCGGAACCATACTCGGAAAATTAAAAGGAACGATTGAAGCCACAACTCCCAACGGATTTCTTGTTGAAGAACAATAAACTCCTCGGCTAACTTCCATATTTTCACCATTAACAAATTGTGGAAGCGAACAGGCAAATTCTGTTAGTTCAATCGCTTTATCAATTTCTGCTTTGGCTTCCCCGTGAATTTTTCCGTTTTCACGGTAAATAATTTCGGTAAGTTCAACACTATTTTTTTCTAATAATTGTTTGTATTTATAGAATACTTGTACTCTTTCTTTTAAGGTAACTTTTTGCCAAGCTTTTTGTGCTTTTTGTGCTGCGGCTACCATTTCATTCAAATCTTCCATAGTAGATTCATTGAAAGTAGTTAATTTCTCACCGTCTAAAGGCGAGATTACAGAATGAATTTTTGTTGAGCTTCCGGATTTAAACTCCCCGTTTATAAAGTTTTTTACTTCGTTAAATGACATAATATCTATTTTAAAATTTTTTCAAATATACAAAAAATACTAAAAAATAAATAAATTTTTTTGCGTGTATCAAAAATATTGTTAGATTTACAAAAAATTGACACACATGTTAACTTATTTACAAGATTGAATATTTTAAAAGTGAGGAAAATCTGAATTAAAATTAACCAAATTAATCAATTATTATTTATTAACCAAAACCACAATCGAATGAAATCAATGAAATCGGTCTCAACAATTATCGGAGTCGCCTTATTATTTTTGGCAGCTCTTTGCTATTTTATCAATTGGCATGCTTTAGTTCCTGCATTTACTGTATTGGGAATAGCAATTATTACAAGGAAAGCGTTAGAACCTCTTATTATAGGTTGTGCTATAGGATTTATCCTTTTAGCAAAACAAGGAGGATCTAAAGAATGGTTTCCTGATGGCGAAGGAATGATTTTTCCTTTAAATATGTTTGACGGTTTATTTTCGTCGATAGCTAGAGATGCACATGATCAGGGATTAATTTGGGTAATATTAGTATGTATTTTATATGGTGCATTTGTACAAATGGTGGTTGCATCGGGTGGAATTAAAGCAGTAGGAAAATATTCAGAAAACCATGTAAAGACCAAAAAACAATCTTTATTGATGACGTATTGGTTGAGTTTTTTCTTTTTCTTGGATGATTATTTCAGTGCTTTATCAGTAGGAAATACAATGAGACCTATTACAGATAAATTTGGTGTTTCTAGAGAGAAACTAGCTTTGGTTTTGAGTTTTGTTTGTGTGCCATTAACGATTATTTTTCCGATTTCTACCTGGACAATTTTTTACGGAACTCAAATCGCAGCAATAGAAGGTGGTGTTAAGGATAGTACTGGACATTTGATTACAAGTCCTATTGAAGCCTTTATGCATACTATACCCTATAATTTTTCGGCGTGGATTTCTTTGATTCTTGGAGCCTTGGTTGTTTATGAATTTCTTCCTGATTTTGCAGGGATAAAAGCTGCGGAAGGTGCTGTTGTTATAGAAGAGAAAAAAGAAAAATTAATTAAAAAGGATAAAAAAGAAGGTAAAATGGTATATTTCATAATGCCATTATTGGTGTTAATTTTCTGCACAATTTTGCCTTATCCATGGGACTTTGACTTTTGGGGAAGCGGATTTACCTTTTCTATGGATTATATTTTTGGTAGTATTGATGCATTAAGAGGTATTGCGACGGCTTGTGTATTTGTGTATTTGTATTTCTGGATGTTCAAAATTGTGGATTTTCATAAAATTTCGGACAATTTTGTAAAAGGATTGGAAACGATAACTTTTGTATTGGCAGTTTTAGGTTTTACCTATTTATTAAAAGATGTTCAAAACGCATTAGGATTCAATGAGTTTGTGGCCTCACACTTAGAAGGAATTAGTTGGTTAAACAGCGCGACACTTCCATTTATAGTTTTTGCATTAGTAGCTTGGATTTGTTGGGCAACTGGTTCAAACTGGGGAATCTATGCAATTCTTGTTCCTACAACAGCTATTTTATCGACTCAAGTTCATGCAGATTTTTGGTTGACACAAGGAGCATTGGCATCAGGAACAGTTTGGGGAGCAGCAGCTTGTTTCTTCTCTGATAACAGAGTGCTTACAGCGCAATCTTGTAAAGTGGATATGATGAAGCATGGTATTTCACAATTTCCATATCAAATGATCATTTTTGTAGCTTCATCTGTAGTTTATCTTATAGCTGGGTTTATCTTATAATATTAATTTATGATTCGAAAAGAAATTTTAGAAGATTTTATAATTAGAAACGCTACTCCAGATGATGCAATTCAGATGGAGTACGTTCAAAAACAATGTTATCCTAGTTTGCACGAATCAGCATTGATGAATAGGAATCATTTTATAAATCATATAAAAACATTTCCTGAAGGTCAAATTGTGATTGAAATGGATGGAATCATTGTTGGTTCTGCCAGTTCTATGAGAAGCAATTTTCCTGATCACGATCCTACTTATCTTGAAATTACGGATAATTTATGGATAACTAATACTCATAATCCTGAAGGTGATTGGATGTACGGAATTGATATTGGAGTTTTGCCTGAATATAGAGGAATGGGTTTCTCCAGAGAATTGTACTTGGCAAGACAGGAAATTGGAAAAAAATTAGGGTTAAAAGGGCAGTTAATTGCTGGAATGGCGATAGGTTATGGCAGAGTAAAAAACAGAATGACCATCGAGGAATATTGTTATGCTCTGGAAATTAAAAAGTTTACAGATCCAACAATCACTCCGCAAATGAAAGCTGGTTTCAGGTGGATTAGACCTCTTTATAACCATATTGATGATCCACAAGCTGGATTTGCTTGTGTGTTAATGTATCTTCCAGTAGATGAAAATTATAGAATTGAAAAAACGCGTTAAAATTAAAATCAATGATTAATAATAAAGTTTTAGATGGAAGTTTTATAGTGAGAACCGCAACTCCAGAAGATGCAATTCGGATGGAATATGTGCAAGCACAATGCTTTCCAACTTTACATGAATCAGAGTTGATGAATAGAGCTCATTTTGCTAATCATGTAAAAATATTTCCCGAAGGACAGTTGGTTGTAGAGAAAGACGGTTTAGTTATTGGTTCTGCGAGTACATTTCGATGTGATTTTCCAGAACACGAACATACATTTCTTGATTCTTGCGATAATCTATGGATTACAAATGCTCACAAATCAGATGGCGATTGGATGTATGGATTCGATATGGGAGTTCTGCCTGAATACAGAGGATTAGGACTTTCTAGAGAAATGTACAAAGC
>JAEMQE010000296.1:0-4422 GCA_022758945.1 Lentimicrobium sp.
ATCAAAATTGGTTCTGAATTGGATTGTAATGTTGCCTACTTTAGTATGTCAGAAGAAAATCCGTTAATAAAAAAATTATGTGCCGAAGGAAAAACAGTGGCGGTTTATGAAAACGGATTCATCACCATCAAAAAAGGGGAATGGAAAATCCGAATCGAAAGAGCTACACACGTTCCTTTAACCCTTGGTGGTAAAGCAAAATTTATGATTGCCAATGTGCTTGCGGCAACTTTAGCCAGTTATTTATGGGGGTTCAAAACCGAAGACATCAGTTTGTCTTTGCAAACTTTTATTCCAAGTGCAGCTCAAACTCCGGGTCGAATGAATATTTTTGAGTTCAAGAAATTCAAGGTCTTGATTGATTTTGCTCATAATGCTTCTGGATATAAAGGAGTTGAAGAGTATTTACAAAGTGTAGTAGCTACTAAAAAAATTGGAATTATTGCTGGTGTTGGTGACCGACGTGACGAAGATATTAAAGAATGTGCCAGCATTGCTGCGAGAATGTTTGACCATATTATCATTCGACAAGAAAAACATCTTAGAGGAAGAACCGAAGAGGGAATCATTAGTTTAATCCTCGAAGGAATCAAAAATTCAGGAAAAAATGTGACTTACGAAATTATTCAAAAGGAGACAGAAGCCATAAGACATGCGATTGATAGCGCCGAAGAAGGCAGTTTTATCACCGCCTTAAGCGATGTGGTGACTAATGCTATTGACATTGTTCAGGAATATTTGGACAAAGAAAACGAATCAGGTTTAGTTTAATTTCCTTTTTAATTGTTCCAAAGGTTGATAATTATAGATTAATAAAAGTCTGTAATTATCAACCTTTTTGTACTTTTATGCCACATTAAAAACCTACTTACATGAACAAAATTTCTATTCTGGCTTTAAGTTGTATTATCGCCATTTCCTCCTTTGGCCAAACCAAAAAATTGACTCTCGAACAAGGTGTTTTAGGACAAGCTCGAGAATTCAGAGCCGATAAATTATCCGGTTTTCAGTGGATACCAAACACCCATAATTACGTTTATTACACTGATCGTATTACCAAAATGGTATCTGCAAATGCAACTGACAACAAAGTTAAAACGGTGCTTAGTTTGGACGAAATCAACAAATCATTAGGCACAACTCTTAAAAGCCTTTCCGGAATTACTTGGATTGATACCAACACAATTTTAGTAACCGAAGAAACAAAATTCTTTAGCTTTTCATTAGCCACCAAAACAGGAACCAAAATTCAGGAAACTCCAAAAACGGCAGAGAATCCAACTTTTGATTCCACCAAACAAAATCTGGCTTTCACCGAAAAAAACAATTTGTATTTTCTGAATAAAAACAAGGAAAAAATCGCAATTACCAATGAAACTAATGAAGCCATTGTTTCCGGCCAATTTTTTGCCAGAAGTGAATTTGGAATCAGTAATGGTATTTTTTGGTCTCCAAAATCCAACTTTTTAGCTTTCTACCAAAAAGACCAAACTGAAGTTGCTGATTATCCTTTGCTCGACATTAACGAAACTCCCGGGAAATTAGTTAGTATAAAATACCCAATGATTGGTCAAAAAAGTGAAAAACCAAGAGTTGGAATTTATAATTTGGCAAGCCAAAAAACAGTTTATATTTCGCCAAGAGGCAATCAAGATGATTATTTAACCAATCTTTCCTGGACTCCAGACGAAAAACAGGTTTTGATTGCGGAACTCAACCGAGGTCAAAATGATATGTCCTTGAATGTTTATGATGCGCAAACCGGAGCTTTTGTAAGAACCATTCTCAACGAGAAAAACGACAAATGGGTAGAACCGGAACATCCTGCTTTTTTCCCTAGTAACAAGTCGGATAATTTAGTTTGGATTAGCGAAAAAGACGGTTTTGATAATTTGTATTATTATTCCATTGAAGGAAAATTAATCAAACAATTAACTACTAATAAATTTCCAGTTAGAGAAATCATAGGAAGCAATGCATCAGGAACAGAAATTTATTTCAAATCTACAGGGGAAAATCCAACCAATATGTTAGCCTACAAAGTAGATTTAAAAGGCAAACAAACGTTGATTACCAAAGAGCAAGGCGTTCATACTTGTATTCCAAATTTTGATGGCAGTTATTTTTTTGATGAATATTCTAATCATTCCACCCCTTCTGTATCGTTGCTGTACAATAAAAATCTAAAAGCCAAAACCCTTTTGGAAAGCAATAATAAATATGCAGATTACCAAATGGGAACCGCTGATATCAAAACCATAAAATCAGCGGATGGAACAACGGATTTGTACACCCGATTAATCAAACCAAGCAACTTTGACCCAACAAAAAAATATCCGGTTTTAGTGTATCTTTATGGAGGACCGCACGCTCAAATGATTACCAATTCCTATTTGGATGGCGCCAATCTTTGGATGTATTGGATGGCGGAGCAAGGCTATTTAGTTTTTACGCTTGACAATCGCGGGTCAGACAATCGTGGTTTTGCATTCGAAAGTGTGATTCACGGACGATTGGGTGTAAACGAAATCGACGACCAGATGAAAGGCGTTGATTACTTGAAATCGCTGCCTTATGTTGATGGAAATCGCTTGGCCATTCACGGTTGGAGTTTTGGCGGATTTATGACTACCTCTATCATGTTGCGAAAACCAGATGTTTTTAAAGTGGGCGTTGCGGGAGGACCTGTTACCGATTGGAAATATTACGAAGTGATGTATGGCGAACGTTATATGGATACACCCGCTGAAAATCAAAAAGGGTTTGACGAAGCGAGCACTTTGAATTATGTGAATAATTTAAAAGGAAAACTACTTTTGATTCACGGAACCAGCGATGATACTGTCGTGATGCAAAACAATTTTGCTTTAATCAAAAAGTTTATTGAAGCCGAGAAACAAGTGGACTTTTTTGCTTACCCAATGCACAAACACAATGTCACAGGCAAGGACAGAGTCCATTTAATGACTAAGGTTTTGAATTATGTGATTGAGAATAATAAGTAGATTTTTGATTACAGATAAAACACCTCAAAGGTTTTAAAACCTTTGAGGTGTTTTTTTTATACCTATGTTTTCTGTTTTTTCTTTCTAGCTGCAGGAAACAAAACGTTGTTCAAAATCAAGCGATACCCTGGAGAATTGGGATGTAAATCGAGTACCGTTACCGGATCGCCTACTCTGTGTTGGTAATCTTCGGGATCGTGGCCACCATAGAAAGTAAACATTCCTTTGCCTTTTTCGCCGTGAATATATCGAGCTTCGCCATTGAGTTCACAAGTTCCCATAATCAACACATTCGATTTAATAAGCGTTGGGTCAAAAGCGGTTGTTTGTCCCATAAATCCTTTTATTAATTGGGTATGATTTTGGCACAACATACTTGGAATTGGATCCCATTTTGCTGAGAATTCCATTAAGGTAAAATAATCTTTCTCCATTGGAATCATCATTCTTTTTTCGGTCATATCGATATTCGAGAATTCGTAATGCTCCGGTTTTCGGTCTAAGATAAAGTCTTTGAAAGCAAATGTATTGGCATAATTTATTTTGGATTGGTAATTCGGTTCACTTGCATCGCCATCAAACATTGACTCGCAAATATCCACTCCATCGGCCGACAAAGCAATATCAAAACTATCCGTTGCAGAACACATGGCGAACATAAAACCACCGCCAATGACGAAATCCCTGATTTTTTTGGCTACAGCCAATTTTTCTTCGGAGACTTTTTTGTAGCCTAATTTTGTTGCTAAAGCTTCGGCATCTTTCTTTTGTTCTATGTACCAAGGCGAATTTCTATTAGAACCATAAAATTTTCCATATTGTCCCGTGAAATCCTCGTGATGCAAATGCAGCCAATCGTAAAGTAGGAGTTGGTCACTTAAAACTTCTTCGTCATAAATGGGTGTAAACGGAATTTCGGCATAAGTCAAAACCAGAGTTACGGCATCATCCCAAGGTTGTTTTCCTTTGGGAGTATAAACGGCAACTTTGGGCGCTTTTTCTAGTGCAACGGCTTCCATATTTTGGGAAGGACTTGAAATTAATTCCAGAATTTGATTGGTTTCGGCATCAGAAAGGATTTCAAAACTCACGCCTCGAATTTGACATTCTTTGCGGATTTCGGGAGCATCAGCCAATAAAAAAGAACCACCACGATAATTGAGCAACCAACTGGCTTTGTATTTTTTTTCGATACACCAATAGGTAATTCCGTAGGCTTTCAGATGATTTTGTTGCGTGGTTTCGTCCATTGGCAACAAAATAAAAGAAGCTTTTGCTGAAAATGAAATCAGGATTAAAAGAATAAAGAATAACTTTTTAGAAGCCATTTTGGTGTTTTTATGTCAAATATACAAGTTTTTATTTGACCGAAAAGTTAAAAAAAAATTCGCTTGAAGAAGCGAATTTTAATTTATTT
>JAEMQE010000296.1:4522-9322 GCA_022758945.1 Lentimicrobium sp.
ACGATATCGGCATCTTGCTCAATCGCACCCGATTCACGAAGGTCGGAAAGCAAAGGTCTTTTGCTCGAACCACGGGTTTCAACCGCACGAGATAATTGGGAAAGCGCAATCACGGGAATTGACAGCTCTTTGGCCAATGCTTTTAAATTTCTTGAAATTGTGGAAATTTCTTGCTCTCTATTTCCGCCACCTTTTCCGTTTCCACCGGCAGTCATCAATTGCAAATAATCGACAATGATAATTTTTATTCCGTGTTGCGAGACCAAACGTCTGGCTTTTGCTCTTAAATCAAAAATAGAAAGCGAAGGCGAATCATCTATAAAAAGTGGTGCTTTTTCTAAGTTTTTAACTTTGACACTTAATTGTTCCCATTCGAATTTTTCTAATTTTCCAGTACGTAATTTTTCCGAAGACAAACCTGTTTCTGAAGAAATCAACCTAGTAATCAACTGTACAGAAGACATCTCTAATGAAAAAAGCGCTACCGGATGACCAAAATCTATAGCAATATTACGAGCCATCGAAAGTACGAAAGCTGTTTTTCCCATACCCGGTCTTGCGGCAATAATAATCAAATCGCTGGGTTGCCAACCTGAAGTAATGGCATCCAATTTGGTAAAACCAGTTTCTACTCCACTTAATCCTTTTTGGTTTGCAATTTCCTCAATGCGTTTTTTTGCTTGTAATACTAAACTCTGAGCTGTCTCAGAACTTCGTTTTATATTTCCTTGAGTAACTTCATACAGTTTCGATTCGGCTTTGTCCAATAAATCAAAAACATCTGTAGTTTCATCGTAGGATTCTTCTATAATATCCGAAGAAATTCGAATCAAACTCCGTTGAATGTATTTTTGGAGAATAATTCTGGAGTGAAATTCGATGTGTGCCGAAGAAGAAATTTTTTGAGTAAGCTGAATGAGGTAAAAATCGCCTCCAGCCAAGTCTAATTTTGCATTTTTTCGCAACTGAGCCGAAACTGTTAATAAGTCAATTGGCTGAGTATCTGTGAACAGTTGAACGATAGCTTCAAAAATATATTTATGCCCTTCTTTATAAAAAGCATCGGGCTGCAAAATGTCTATTACCTCGTCAACCCCTTTTTTGTCAATCATCATCGCACCAAGCACAGCCTCTTCTAAATCTAAAACCTGAGGTGGCAACTTCCCTTTTTCAAGGTTGATGATGGTTGATTTATCTATTCGAATTGGGTTTATATTTTTGACATTTTCCATAGAGCGAATGTAACGAAATTTAAAAAATTATTACCATTGAGTTATTACAAATAATTGTTAATAAACAATCTTTTTTTGTTCATAAGCCAAAAAAAATCCGAAACGGCAAGGCTTCGGATTATTTAAAGTTTTGTACGATTTTACTCTTTGAATTCTCCCATTTTACAGTATTTATCCATTCTTTGGGCCACTAATTCTTGTGTTGATAAGTCTTTCAATTCATTGAAACCTTTCATAATATATTGCTCCACTGTTTTGAAGGCAGTTTCTCTGTCAAAATGAGCTCCACCTAAAGGTTCAGGGATAATATCATCGACTAATTTTTGTTTTTTCATGTCTGCTGAAGTCAGTTTCAAGGCTTCGGCAGCTTGTTCTTTATAATCCCAACTTTTCCATAAAATTGACGAACAAGATTCTGGAGAAATAACAGAATACCAAGTATTTTCCATCATATACACTCTATCTCCAACTCCTATTCCTAATGCTCCTCCTGAAGCTCCTTCGCCAACAATGACAACAATAATAGGAACTTTTAAACGAACCATCTCGAATATGTTTCTGGCAATTGCTTCTCCTTGTCCGCGTTCTTCTGCTTCAATTCCAGGAAAAGCTCCCGGTGTGTCTATCAAAGATAAAACTGGAATGCCAAATTTTTCAGCCATTTTCATCAATCGCAAAGCTTTACGATAGCCTTCTGGATTTGCCATTCCAAAATTTCTGTATTGACGTGTTTTGGTATTGTACCCTTTTTGCTGACCAATTATCATAAATGACTGTCCACAAATTTTTCCTAAACCGCCAATCATTGCCTTGTCGTCTTTAAACCCTCTGTCACCGTGAAGTTCCAGGAATGTATCGCCGCAAAGAGCTTTTACATGATCTAAAGTGTACGGTCTATTAGGGTGTCTTGACAATTGAACCCGTTGCCAGGCAGTAAGATTTTTATAAATTTTCCTTTTGGTTTCTTCTAGTTTTTTGTTGATTTGTTTACAAGTATTAGTAACATCAACTTCTGATTCCTGCCCTATAACCAGGCATTTATCCAACTGGTCTTCAAGTTCTTTTATTGGAAGCTCAAAATCTAAATATTCCATGGAGTATATGAGTTTTTGTTTTTGATTTGAAATGCAAATATAAAATTTATAATTATCAAAAACGTTTATTTCCTATCAAATTACAAATAAATTCACAGTAAAATTAAGTGAAAATAATTATTCTTTATCCGTAAGGTAATGCTTAAGAACAGCGTTCAAAATTACAGTAATCACAATTAAAATTGCTCCAATGTAAAATTCAAAGCTCATTTTTTCTTTCCCACCAATGATAAAAAAAGCTAAAATAATTCCATAAACAGGCTCTAAACTAGTAGTTAACATTACAGTATAAGGCGATAATTTCCGCATCACTTTTACCGAAGCCGTGAAGGCATAAGCGGTACAAACTGAAGACAAAATGAATAACAAAATCCAATCATTAGCAGTCAGAATAAAGAATTCGAAAGTAAATTTATTTTGGAATAAAAAGTAAATTGAAATAAAAAACACGCCTGCCAAAAATTCATAAAATGTGATAACAGAAGGTTCGTGTTTTTCGATTAATTTTCCATTCATCAGCGTAAATAGAACGCCTATTATTATCGAAGCTAAAGCGTACATCATTCCTTCGAAATAATTGATTTCAACCTGTAAAATCAGAGAAAGTCCAGCAATAATTACAAGTCCGAAGAGAACTTCGTACCAAAGCACTTTTCTTCCATAGAAAATAGGTTCGAGTATGGAAGTAAAAAAGGCTCCCAAGGAAAAAACTGATAATGTGATGGAAACATTGGAAATATGAATGGCCTTGAAAAAAAATATCCAATGAACCGCTATCAACAATCCCACAAAAATCAATTTAAAAAATTCTTTTATCGGAATTCGAAATGATTGCTTTTTGAATAGAATAAAAAGGAATAAAAAAACACCTGCAAATAGCATTCGATACCAAACCAAAGCATCAGCCTGAATCGAAATTAAGGCTCCTAATATTGCCGTGAATCCCCAAATAAAAACAATTAAATGAAGATTTAAATAACTTGTTAATTTACCGTTTCGCATTTCGTAATAAAAAAATTGCCAAAATTCCGAAAACTATATTAGGAAACCAAACTGCCAATAAAGGGGGGAAACTTGATTTTTCGGCCAATGTTCCAAATATTTTATCAAAAAATACAAATGCAAAAGCCACTGCTATCCCAATAGCTAAACTCAAACCCATTCCTCCTCTTCGTTTCATAGAAGAAACAGCAACAGCGATTATGGTAAGAATAAAGGCCGATACAGGAATACTGTATTTTTTGTATAAAACAACCAAATACACATTGATATTTGAAGAACCTCGCTTTTTTTCCTTCTCAATAAATTGGTTTAACTTGCCTAAATTTAACGTTTCAGCAATGTAAACCACAGGTGTTAAATCTTCTAAATCAAACCTGAATTTCGCATCCTTTTTGTCTGCTTTTTCAATTTTGTCGTCTAATTCGCCTATTGTTCTTTTGACATAATCATACATTGTATAGTTCTTGGTTTTGGGATTCCATTGTATCCTTGAGGCCGATATTTTATATTCTAATTTATCTTTTTTGAACTTCTCATAACTAAAATTATAAGCTGTTTTTGACACTACATCAAAACTATTGACATAAATGTATTCATCATTGCTAACTTGCCGATATACATCAGTATTAGCGCCTCCTAACGCTTGTTTTCCATCACCTACAAGATATGTATATCTGAAATTATTAAATCCCTCACTTGCTTTTGGAACAACAAAAAAACCCATTAACAAAATAAAAACAGAAATGATTGAAGCCCCAATTATAAAGGGCCGCAAAAATCTGGTAAACGAAATACCAGAACTTAAAATAGCAATTATTTCAGTATCATTTGCTAATTTTGAGGTAAACCAAATCACGGACAAAAACAAGAATATGGGGAATAATAAGTTGGTGAAATAAATAGTGAAATTAAAATAGTAAATCAATATTTCCATAATTGGAATTTTGTTTTCTATCATTTTATTAATCTTCTCCGAAACATCAATGACGATTCCAATAGGAACAAACAAAAGCAACATCACCGTAAAAGTGGTTAAATATTTTTTTAGGATGTATTTGTCTAATATAGTTAGCATATATT
This sequence comes from Lentimicrobium sp., assembly GCA_022758945.1. Lineage (GTDB taxonomy): Bacteria > Bacteroidota > Bacteroidia > Flavobacteriales > Flavobacteriaceae > Flavobacterium. The sequence goes on from JAEMQE010000296.1 coordinate 8,931, forward strand.
TTGTTTCAAGTTTAAAGTTTCAGGTTTCAGGTTCCTAGATAACTTGAAACCTGAAACCTGAAACTTCTTTTACAATCTTTGGCTCATATTGCGAACCATCATTTCTTTCCAAGTTCTAAAATCGCCTGCTAAGATATGTTTTCTTGCCTCACGAACCAACCACATATAAAATCCAAGATTGTGTATCGTAGCAATTTGTTTTCCAAGATATTCATTTGCTGCAAACAAGTGACGTAAATAAGCTTTTGTATATTCAGTATCTACAAAAGTGTGACCCATTTCGTCAACAGGCGAAAAATCGTCTTCCCATTTTTTGTTTTTGATGTTGATGGTACCGTTGGCCGTGAACAACATTCCGTTTCGGGCGTTTCGAGTTGGCATCACACAATCGA
>JAEMQE010000050.1 GCA_022758945.1 Lentimicrobium sp.
TATTAGGTTATAATAAAAAATAATTTTAAAAAATTTTCATTGTAGTTCTCAAAAAAAAATATTTTCTTTGACCACGCAAGAATCTGCTTTTAAATAATAAAAAAACAAAATGAGTAAAGGACCAATAAGTCAGTTTATAGAAAAGCATTATTTGCATTTTAATTCCGCCTCTTTAGTAGATGCTGCAAAGGCTTATGAACAACAATTAGCCAATGGCGCAAAAATGATGGTGAGCATGGCTGGCGCGATGAGTACCGCAGAAATTGGTAAAATTTTTGCAGAAATAATTCGCAAAGACAAAGTACAAATCATTTCGTGTACTGGAGCCAATCTTGAGGAAGATATTATGAATTTGGTGGCACATTCCCACTACGAAAGAGTACCACATTATCGTGATTTGACGCCTGAAGACGAATGGGCATTACTCGAAAGAGGATTAAACCGAGTTACTGATACTTGTATCCCAGAGCACGAAGCATTTCGTCGTTTGCAACAACATATTTATAAAATTTGGAAAGACGCTGATGATAAAGGGGAACGCTATTTCCCTCACGAATTTATGTACAAAATGTTACTTTCGGGCGTATTGGAAGAATATTATGAAGTTGACCTAAAAGACAGTTGGATGTATGCTGCAGCAGAGAAAAATTTACCTATTATTGTACCGGGATGGGAAGACAGCACGATGGGAAATATTTTTGCATCGTATGTTATAAAAGGTGATTTGAAAGCATCTACCATGAAATCCGGTATTGAATATATGGTTTTCTTATCTGATTGGTATCCAAAAAACAGTTCAAACGGTATTGGATTTTTCCAAATTGGTGGTGGAATTGCTGGAGATTTTCCAATTTGTGTTGTCCCAATGTTGTATCAAGATATGGAAATGCACGACATTCCTTTTTGGAGTTATTTCTGTCAGATTTCAGATTCAACAACCAGTTATGGTTCTTATTCTGGAGCTGTGCCAAATGAAAAAATTACCTGGGGAAAATTGGACATAAAAACTCCAAAATTTATTATCGAGTCGGATGCTACTATAGTAGCTCCTTTAATTTTTGCTTATTTATTAGACTTATAGAAGAATTTATGAAAAGAGTAATTGTTGATTACGCAAAACTTACCCACGAGATTTTAAATCTATTAGTAGATAAATTTCCGGATGGCTATGACGACTCCAACATTATCCGTTTTAGAAATGCACAAAACGAATTGATTGAAGCCGTAGAAGTTAGAACAGAAGACACTATTTTTTTAGTAAAAATCAGCACTAACCTTGCTGATAGAATTGAGAATTATGATGAAGATGATGAAATCGCTGCTGAAATTGAACCATTAGAAGAAGGCCTTGACCTTGACGACGAAGATGATGATATTGATGACGGTGACAGTTTAGATAAACCTGACTTTAAAGACGATGACGATTCTGAGGATTCAGATGACGAGGACGACGAAGATGAAGAAAAAGATATCGCAGACGAAGAAGATGATGAAGAAGATGAATAATCTGATTTCAATTCATAAAAAAAGGAACTCTTAATGGGTTCCTTTTTTTATGAATATTCTAAATTAGTGTTTTTCCAGCGCTACAAATAGCGTTCCTGAATTATTCTTAAATGATGGTTTTGATGTCCTGAAATCACAAAACCTATAGCACGAACAGAAATTGTATGATTAGAAGCGATTCCCAAATACTCCAGTTGTTCGTCGGATAAATTTTTAAACAAAAATAAGGTAGCCTTTCTAACGAACTGATATTCTTCCAATAAACTTTCTGATGTTCGGCTATTGGCCCCAGCGTTAGGAACATAATTATTTTCTTCAAACCCAGCCAAAGGAGTTTTATCCCCTCGCCCTATTCTCAAAGCACGGTACGCAAAAATACGTTCCGCATCAATAAGATGCAATAAAATATCTTTTATTGTCCATTTATTTTCAGCATACCGATATTCCCATTTTTCAGCTGGAATTGCAGAAACAAAAGAAATCATCTGGTCTAAGCCTTTTTCCAATCCTTCTATTAAACTGACATTTTCCAATGCATTAATGTAAGTGGCATTGAAAGCTGAATATTCCTGAGTTGACAATTCGCTTGGTAGCATAAATTCAATTTTAAGCCGAGTTTCTACTGGCGTTAGTATTTCCAAAAAGAGAACGGGTTACAATTTTTTCGTACGTTTTTATCAAATCCAAATCTAGGTTTTCTTCTTTGTTTAGTTCGCTAATTTTTAAAAGAGCATATTGTTGTATTGTCAACAATGGCAAAACGATACGTTCTCTTATATCAATTGAAGCTTTCCCGTCAGGATAGTTTTCCATTAGTTCTTTGTGTCCTGCAATTTTTAACAACAAACGTTTAGTTTCTAAAAATTCATCGTATATAATTTGCCAAAAAGAACCAAATTCAGTGTCTTTTTTCATGTAAGCCGTCAAAGGGAAAAATGATTTTGCCAATGACATCATACTATTTTCCAGCAACGTTCTGAAAAACAATGAATTGTTGTATAAATTCTGCACTTTATCCCATTGATTGTTGTCCTCAAAGTGTTTTAATGCCGAACCTACTCCAAAAAATCCAGGAACGTTTTGTTTTAATTGGCTCCAAGAACCCACAAACGGAATGGCTCGCAAATCTGCGAAATCTAAATTTGCAGACTTACTTCTTTTAGACGGGCGGCTTCCTATGTTTGTTTTGGCATAATATTTCAAAGTACTCATTTGTTCCAAATATGGAATAAATTTTGGATGATTCTTAAAATTCAAATATTTTTGATAGCCTAGTTCAGCCAATTGGTCTAAAATATCTTTTTCTTTTTCAGACAATTCATTTTTGACTTTATTAAAAACTTGATTTGTGGCTCCGGCACTTAATAAATTTTCTAAATTATAGCGACAAGAATCTAAAGTTCCAAAATTAGAGCTTATTGTTTGTCCTTGTACAGTAACCTGAATCTCGTTATTTTCGATTTTTGGACCTAAAGAGGCATAGAATTTATGTGTTTTTCCTCCACCACGTGCCGGCGGACCACCACGTCCATCAAAGAAAATAGCTTTAATTCCGTATTTTCTTGACATTGCCGTCAATTCCTCTTTGGCTTTATAAATACTCCAATTCGCCATCAAATAACCACCATCTTTTGTTCCATCAGAAAAACCAAGCATTATGGTTTGTTTTTTGTTTCTATTCGTTAAATGTTCAGCATAAGCAGGATTAGTGTACAATTTTTCCATTATTAAATGGGCACTTTGCAAATCATCTACTGATTCGAATAATGGAATAATGTCTACAGAAGGATTCTCCCAATTATTTAATTTAAAAAGCGCAAAAGTTTCCATTACATTTAATGCACTTTCATTGTTACTGATGATATATCGGTTTGCACCAAATTCACCGTTGTTTTCCTGAATTTGTTTTATGGCCTGTATGGACTCAATAGTCGATTTTGTTATTTCATTTTCAAAAACATTTGCATCAAGATTTCCTTGTAAATTTGACAATATTTCGAATTTCTTATTTTCTGATAATTCAAAATAATTCTTTGGAAAAACATCAGAATTCGAGTTTAAATAAAAAGACACAACATCCTCAAAAACAGCATCGTGTATTTTACTATTTTGACGAATGTCCAAGGATGCAAAATGAAAGCCAAATAAATTAACTTTAATAAGAAGTGCTTCTACTTCATCTAAATATAAAGATTGATGTCGCTCCAAGAGGATTGTTTTAATCTTGTTCAATTGCGACTTAAACTCATATAAAGTGATGTAAATTTCTCCTTGTGAATAATAAACAGATCGATACAATTTATTTTCAAGTTCAGCTACCAATACATCTACTTCGAAAAATGTTAACTTCCTTTTCAAATTTCGCATTTCGAGATAGTAACATTTCAATATTGAGTTTCTCAATCTGTCTGCTACTTTGAGTGTAATTTCGGTTGTTACGAAAGGATTACCATCCCGATCTCCGCCTGGCCAAAAACCCAATTTTATCAATTGGTTTTGAATTGAACTCCCCCGAAACACATTCTTTTGGAGGTAATGCACTATTTCGCCAGAAGTTTCATAAAATACATTCTCGAGATACCATATTAAGCTAACTGCTTCATCAAAAGGATTCGGTTTTTCGGTTTGTATGAATGGTGTTTTACCCAATTGAGCCAACAATTGCTTAATATCCAATAAATTATTTTTACGGATGGCATCAGTCAAATCATTAATTATTCCAAGAACCGGTCCAGGATAAAACTGTGTTGGATGAGCTGTCAGAACTGTTCTTACATTAAAGTTTTCCAAGAAATCTATCAACTCCGCCTCCCTATCTTTAGCACCTGCTTTTTCTTTGATATCACGTAATGAGCCTCTACCTTCCATATTATTTACAATGGAGAAGGCGGCATCTTCAATGGCGTCAAAAAGAACTATTTGTCTTTCGATATATTGAATGAAACGAAACATTAAATCTATTTTTTCTGTTTCGGAAGCTCCCTGCATGTATTTTTGGGTAAAAAAATTGACAATTTCTTTAGGAGTTTCTTGTTTTTTGAAACCACTTTCGCAACCATCTGTAAACAAAGGAAGTAAAACTCCTGTATTGTCTATGGAATCAAAAGGCAAGGTGATAAATACGCTGTTGTAAATATGATATTTAGAAAGCACTTCTTCGTTGAATCTTTCAATTTTTGGATGCGTATACATATTTGGTCAAATTAGTTATGGTTGGTAATAGTAATCCAAAAAAAAACCTCAAGAATTCACTTGAGGTTTTATTATATAATAATTTTCAAATGAATTACATGTTCTTAAAAATCGTATGCATCAAACGCTTTTTGTCATTTATACTTTCTTCTAATGAAATCATAGTCTCAGTTCTGTAAACACCTTCGATGTCATCAATCATAAAAATAACATCTTTTGCGTGCTTAGTATCCTTTGCTCTAATTTTGCAAAAAATATTGAATTTTCCAGTAGTTACAGAGGCTACAGTCACAAAAGGGATTTCGTTTATACGTTGTAAAACAAATTTAGTTTGTGATGTATTATTCAGAAAAACACCAATGTAAGCTATAAAAGAATACCCTAGTTTATCATAATCAAGCACTAATGAAGATCCCATAATAATTCCTGCATCTTCCATCTTCTTGACTCTAACGTGAACCGTTCCTGCAGAAATCAATAATTTCTTTGCAATATCTGTAAAAGGAATCCTTGTGTTGTCTATCAACATGTCCAAAATCTGGTGGTCTACTTCATCTAAACGAAACTTGCTCATAATTCAATAAGTTAATGTTATTATTTACAATTACAAAGTTTATTTCTTAATTAAACCATTTAAAAACTTGACATTGTTGTCTAAATAAAAGTCGGCTTTTTGATCTAATTTTGGAATATTATCATATTCATCCTGATAAAGAGCTCCTTTAGCATCATATTCAAAATGTCCAAAATAATCATCCAAATCACTAATACGAACAATGTAAGCATTAAAACAAATCTTACCTTCTATCAGTTCTTCTTTGTATTGTGCTGCAAAATTCGTGATTATTTCAATACCATCATAATTTATTTTGATATTTTTATACATAAAATCATAAAAAACTACTTTATTTTGAGAAATACTCAAATATTTATCAAATTTATTGACAACTATATCGTTTTCGCTTAGTATTTTGAAACTTGAAACCAAAGCTATGAAAACATATTCTCGAGTTTCCTCTCTAAGATAATCATTAGGAAAATGTCCCGCTTCGAACAAAACCGTTGGAACTCCTAACGACTGAAAAGTATCTCCAATGCAATTAATATTAAAAGAATCATCAAAACGCCCTACTTGACCTGGAATGTATAGTTGCAAGACCTGATTTATACCAGCAATCAGATTGATTGCTTTTAATCTGGATTCGTTTATTTCTCTTGCTTCGTTATATGCTGGCGCTAAAAATGACAAGGTTGCTGGCTTTCCAGAACTTCCCACACCAAAAATAGTGCGTTGATCGTGAAGATTATAACAGTAATCGGGTTTAAATTTCTCGAAAGTTTCTCTTAAAATCCTGCTTTCCGGTTGGGACAGGTCTTGAGAATCACGATTTAAGTCCACTTTATTAGCGTTTTCGCGCGTATATAATTTTGCTCCATCAGGATTTAACATCGGAATGCAACAAAAAGTAAATGTAGTAAGCAGTTTTTTAGCCAACTCTGAATCTCCATTTAAGACATTTATAAAATCAAAAAGTGCTTTTGTAGTTGTACTTTCATTTCCATGCATTTGTGACCAAAGCAATATTTTGATTTTTCCTGTTCCAATTTGGTACTTATAAATTGGATTTTCAAGCACTGATTTTCCAATAATTTCTACTTGATTATCGGTGTTTAATTTCATCAATAAAGGTAGAATTGAGTCTAAAGTTATATAACGACCTTCAATAGATTGTTCTTTATATTGACTGAATAATTGTTCTAAATCCATAGGTATATTTTTACTTTACAAAAGTAAACATCTTTATATTTACATTTGTAAACGGTGAAATTGTTTCAATATTTAAAATTGTAAACAGAATTATAACCCCGACCCCTTCCTATTTTGATCCTATTGTTAACATTTGTATTTAAAATCATATTTTAAATTTATATATTTTAATATCAGCAAATTAATACTATTTACTTTATGCTTTGGTTGCATATTATTCTTAATTTTTTTATAATTTACATCTGTAATCTTGGTGCTTTCCTTGTTTTTAGTTACATTTGTAACTCTGACATTACAAAATATAATTCACAATGGTAAACACGGAAGATTTTATAAAAAGATTAGAAATTGTACTCGACTATTACAGTCTAAATGCTTCTTCATTTGCAGATAAAATAGGTGTACAACGTTCGAGTTTGTCTCACCTCCTTTCTGGAAGAAACAAGCCTAGCTTAGATTTTATTCTTAAAATTTCAGCTATTTTTCCGGATGTCGATTTGTATTGGATTTTAAATGGAAAGGGGACTTTTCCTAAATCGGAATTAAATAGTGAACCCAATATTGTTTCACCTACTCCAATTTTTGTTCCTCCAATTGCAGCAACTAAAATTGAAACTCCACCCGATTTATTTTCAGAAAAAATTTCAAATTCAAAAAATCAGTCAGAAGAAAATTTTTCAAATCATTTTGCCAATACGCCAATCTCATCCCATCCAAAAAAAGAAGGAGAAATTGACCGAATCGTAATTTTCTATAAAAATGGAACTTTTACTACTTATTCCCCAGAATAATTATTTTTCTAAGCTAAAACTGTTTTCATGAATTTTTCCACTAACACCTTTAAAATGGTTTAGCAAAATTTTTAAATCAGCTTCGTAGTTTGAAGTAGGATAAAATGGTTTTCCAATATTTACTGTTTTTTTTCCAAAATCAAATGCTACCGGAATTATTGGAACATTTGCCTTTAATGCAATATAATAAAACCCAGACCTTAGTTCATTGACTTTTTTTCTGGTTCCTTCTGGAGAAATACCCAGCCTGAACTCATTATGTTTTTCAAATATTTTTGCGATGGCATCCACTTTGTTCAAACTTCCAACCCTATCTAATGGTTCTCCGCCCATCCACCGGAAATAGAATCCGAATGGAAAACGAAATAATTCCTTTTTACCAACCCAATTTATTTCTAAATCACTAATTCCTCTAGTGAAAATTCCCAAATAAAAATCATGCCAACTGGTATGGGGAAGTACCATTGCCACACATTTTTTGATATTTTTATCAAAAGTGCCTTCAATCTTCCAACCCATTAGTTTAAAGAAAATAAATTTGTAGATGCTTTTTTTCATTTGGAACCTATTTTTCGTAAAATTAGCATTAATCCCGTATTTTTGGTAAAAATAATTTCTAATGTTAAAAAAACTGTTCAGTTACCTACTTCCAATCACCATTTTCAAGCAAAAATCCACCATCAGTCAAACCTTAGAAGTAACCTGGACTGACGGAAAGTTGGTTTTGGACAGTAAGAACACTAATTATTCTTATGGAAGTTTGCAGCGCATTCTAAGAAAAGGATTGAAAATAATTGGTTTCGAAAGTATTAAAACTATGAATTCTATTCTCGTTTTGGGAGTTGCCGGCGGCAGTGTTATCAGAACTCTCGTTGACGAAATTAATTTTAAAGGAAAGATTACAGGTGTCGATATTGACCAAGCGGTAATTGAAATTGCCAATGCGTATTTCCGACTCAACGAAATTCCAAATCTGGAAATCATAATTGATGATGCCTTTGAGTTTGTCCAAAAAACTAAAAATAAATACGACCTAATTATCATTGACATTTTTCAGGATACTAAAATGCCTGATTTTTTATTTGAAACCCTTTTTGTAAATCGAATTTGCTTTTTATTAAATCCCAAAGGCTTTGTGCTTTTTAATACTATGCTATTAAACGCCAAACAAAAACAGCAGCATTTAGATTATATAAAAAACTTTGACCCCAACCTCTATAAAGTAACTAAATTTAATAAACTAGAAGAAACCAATGAGCTGATCCTTATTGAAAGTAAATTATAATCTATGCCTTTTCTAAAAAGTAAAGCAATTATTTCGTAAATTAGAGGTCATATTCCAATACTAAAATCATGAAATCAATTCTGAAAAAACTCTTGCTAGGAAATGTTTCAAGGATTCCAAAACCCGAATATAATCCTGTTGAAAAACGCATTCAGAACATTAAAGCGATTTGGAATAACGACCATCAGGATGACAATGGAATCGAAAAAATAGTCCGGTTGTTTCTCTCTTCATCACAGTTACTTTTTCCCGGAGTTTACATTAAATATTTAGCAACGTTGAAAGGATATGAATATCGAGATTTAGCCTTGGATTTCTATGTTTTGCTCAAAGTAGCCTTCCCTTTATTGATTTTAATTTATCAGTGGCAGAGTTATCCTTTTGTGATTTGGATAATGGTTTATGTATTGCTGGAAACTGTTTTATACATTCCCACATTGATTTTTGCTTCGGATATGTTTTCGAAACCACGCTCTTATAAACGATCTATGCTTTTGCTTTTCCTTAATTATTTAGAAATTGTATTTGCTTTTGGCGTCTTGTATTCTTGCGGCAATTATTTGAACAAACCGCTTGAAAACTGGTTTGATGCCGTTTATTTCAGCACCATTACTTCATCATCGATAGGATATGGCGATTATTATCCAATCACTACCATTGGAAAAGTACTGGTGAGTGCACAAGCATTATTATTTTTATTTT
>JAEMQE010000093.1:0-1229 GCA_022758945.1 Lentimicrobium sp.
GCTTCAATACGACGAATTCCTGCTGCAACTGCTCCTTCTGACACAATTTTGAAATGCCAAATTTCGGCAGTATTTTTTACATGAATTCCACCGCAAAGCTCCATACTTTCGCCAAACTTTATGGCGCGAACAGTATCTCCATATTTTTCTCCAAATAATGCCATTGCACCTTCTTCAACTGCTTGTTGAAACGGAATATTTCTTCTTTCAATCAATGGCAATTGCTCTTGGATTCTGGAATTTACAAAATCTTCTACCTGCTGAATTTCACTGTCAGTTAATTTTGCAAAATGCGAAAAGTCAAATCGCAAATGATTGTAATTAACTAAAGACCCTTTTTGCTCCACGTGTGTTCCTAAAATACTTCGCAAAGCTTGGTGCATCAAGTGCGTGGCAGAATGGTTTGCCGCAGTTTTCCGTCTGCGATCCGGACCAACAACTACTTTAAAAATTTCGGTTAGATTAGTTGGCAACTCTTTGGTAAAATGGATAATCAGGTTGTTTTCCTTTTTGGTATCAATAATATAAATAATATCTCCGTTTGCGGTTTCAAGAACTCCGGCATCTCCTACTTGACCTCCACCTTCCGGATAAAAAGGCGTCATATTGAAAACTAATTGGTAAATCTCTCCGTCTTTTACACTTTCTACTTTTCTATAACGCGTGATTTTTACCATTGCTTCGGTATAATCATAGCCTAAAAATTCTACCACAGGGTCGTCTACTAAAATATGCCAATCTCCCGCTTTTACTTTTGAAGCTGCACGAGAACGCTCTTTTTGTATTTGCAATTCAGACTCAAATTCGGCTTCGTTTAACTCCAAACCACGTTCGCGGAGAATCAAACTTGTTAAATCTATAGGAAATCCATAAGTATCATAAAGTATAAAAGCTCTTTTACCCGAAATTACTTTTTCGGTTGAATTCAAAATTATATTTTCCAATAAAATCAAGCCTTGATCCAAAGTTCTCAAAAAAGAATTTTCTTCTTCCCGAATCACATTGATACAAAGTGTTTTTTGGGATTTTATTTCCGGAAAAGAACCGCCCATTTGGTTGCTCAAAGTTTCGACCAATTTATATATAAAAGGTTCTTTAGTGCCTAAAAAAGTAAAGCCGTAACGAATGGCACGACGTAAAATTCTGCGAATTACATAACCTGCTCCAGTATTCGACGGCAATTGACCATCAGCAATCGAGAAAGCCACGGCACGAACGTGATCCGCAAT
>JAEMQE010000093.1:1329-9169 GCA_022758945.1 Lentimicrobium sp.
TTCCAAATCTCCACCACATGAGGATGGTCATTATTTACCAAAGATTTTCCTGAAACCAACGCTTTTTCTTCGGCGGAACGAATATCGACGTGAATTTCAGAACACGGTCCGCACGGACCTTGGTCTCCCATTTCCCAGAAATTATCTTTTTTATTTCCAAAGATAATTCGGTCTTCAGAAATTAAGGTTTTCCAAATATCATAAGCTTCCTGGTCGAAAGGCACATTTTCTGCCGTGTTTCCTTCAAAAACAGAAACGTAAAGAATGTCTTTTGGAATTTTATACACTTCGGTCAATAATTCCCAAGCCCAGTTGATGGCTTCTTTTTTGAAATAATCGCCAAAAGACCAGTTGCCCAACATTTCGAACATTGTGTGATGATAGGTATCGATTCCCACTTCTTCTAAATCGTTGTGTTTTCCTGAAACGCGAAGACATTTTTGAGTATCAGCAATTCTTTTACTTTTTGGTGTTCCGTTGCCCAAAAAATATTCTTTGAACTGCGCCATTCCTGAATTGTTGAACATCAGGGTTGGATCATCTTTCAGCACTATTGGAGCCGAAGGAACAATTAAATGTCCTTTGCTTTCGAAAAAATCTAGAAATTGTTTACGGACGTCTTGTGATTTCATTTTTATTGTTTTTTTTGCCACTAAGGCTCTAAGGCACAAAGTTTTTTTAAATTATCTTCCTATTTTATGCCCCAGATAGTAGTGGAAAGCTTCGCGGTTTTGAAATTTATTTTTTCTTGAGCTGGCAGAGCGACCGCAGGAAGCTCCTGCTGGCTCGTAGAAAAAAAGATTTCAAGACGAGAACTTGCAACGAATAGCTGGAAAAGGCACATTAAAATATTTATTATTGAAAAAAAGGTGTAACAAATGAAACATTTATTAAATTTGTTCGACTAACCTTTTTACAATGTGCAAAAATAGGGTATTTTAAAATATGGCGAAAGTAAAATATTATTACGATTCCGAAAATCTGGCCTATCGAAAAATAATCACAAAAACGAGAAAGAAAATTGGAGTTGTTTTGTTGTTTTTAGTGGCTTCGGCCTTGTTTGGTTTTTTAAGTTTCGTGGTTTTATTGAACACTCCGTATTTTGAAACTCCAAAAAACAGATTGCAGGCACGTGAAATTGAAAATTTGAAGTTGCGTTATGCTATTTTGAACAAAAAAATGGATCAGGTTGAAGATGTAATTGATTTTATTGAAGATCGGGATAACAATTTATATAGAGTTTATTTTAACGCATCGCCTATTCCGGAAGAGGAAAGAAAAGCAGGTTTTCACAGTAAAGACAGGTACAAGGAGTTAGAAGGATATGACAATTCACAGTTAGTGATAAACACAACAAAAAGAGTTGATGTTCTTCAAAAAGCATTAGCCATACAGTCGAAATCATTAGATGATATTTTGAAAATGGCAAAATCAAAAGATAAATTATTGGCGGCAATTCCTGCCATTCAGCCTGTTAGAAATGAAAATTTAAAACAAATGGCATCGGGTTTTGGGTATCGCACGGATCCATTTACCAAGGCTAGAAAAATGCACGAAGGAATGGATTTTACTGCAAAAGTTGGAACACCAATTTACGCCACTGGAGACGGAGTTGTAGAACGCGCCGATAATACAGCCTCGGGATTTGGAAATCATATTGTGATTAATCACGGTTTTGGTTATGAAACTTTATATGCGCATCTAAGCAAATACAAATGCAGAGTAGGTCAACGCATTAAACGGGGTGACGTAATAGGATTTGTGGGAAGTACCGGAAGGTCTGAAGGACCCCATTTACATTATGAAGTTCATAAAAACGGAAAAGTTGTCAATCCGCTCAACTTTTATTACGGAAATATTTCGGCGGTGGAATATGTTGCCATTGCACAATTAGCTAATCAAGAAAATCAATCTTATGACTAATTTTCAGATTTCAGATGGCAGGTTGCAGATTTCGGGTTGCAGAAGGCAGATTTTTTAGAAAAAAAATTATTGAAATAAAATATTAGCTATGCACATAGAATTATCTAAAGACAAAAGATATTACAGTATTGGTGAAGTGGCCAAGGCTTTTGATGTAAATGCTTCGCTTATTCGCTTTTGGGACAGTGAATTTGACATTCTCAAACCAAAGAAAAACGCTAAAGGCAATAGAATGTTCACGCCTGAAGATGTGAAAAACCTTCAGTTGATTTATCATTTGGTAAAAGAAAGAGGTTTTACGCTCGAAGGAGCCAGAACACATTTGAAAGAAGGACAAAAGAAAACTTTAGATAAATTTGAAATTATCAGAAAACTGGAAACCATAAAAGTACAGTTGACGAATATTAAGAATGAATTGTAAGCCCCCTAACCCCCGAAGGGGGAATAGAACAACGATTAAAAATAGAAACTAAACACTAAACTTTAAATTAAACAAAAATGGATTTTAAAAAATTTTTACCTTGGATTATTGTAGCTGTATTCGTTATTGGAATTTACAGTTGGGTTAAAGGAATTAACAATACGGCTGTGACTTTAAGTCAAACAGTAGAGCAAACTTGGGGTGATGTTCAAACATCTTATCAAAGAAGAAATGACCTTATCGGGAACTTGGTAAATACAGTAAAAGGCGCTGCAGATTTCGAAAAAAGCACATTGACAGCTGTAATTGAAGCGAGAGCAAAAGCCACTTCGGTAACCGTGGATCCAAAAAACATTACACCAGAACAATTGGCTCAATTCAACCAAGCACAAAGCGGAGTGAGCAGTTCTTTGTCAAGATTATTGGTAACTGTTGAGCAATATCCTGAATTGAAAGCCAATGCCAATTTCTTAAAATTACAAGACGAATTAGCAAGCACAGAGAATCAAATTCTGACTGCCAGAACTCGTTTTAATGAAGCTGTTATGCCATATAATACGCATATCAAAACGTTTCCTAATAACTTATTTGCAGGAATGTTTGGATTTAAAGAAAAAGCATATTTTCAATCCGTTGCTGGTGCTGAAAAACCTGTTGAAGTAAAATTCTAAAGCCCCCTAACCCCCGAAGGGGGAATTTAAAACTTAAATAAAATGTCGAAAGTTGAAGATTTTTTAACCAAAGAAGAAGAACAAGAAATTGTTGAAGCTATTCGTATAGCTGAAAAAGAAACTTCTGGCGAGATTAGAGTTCATATAGAAAAAACAACTTCCAAAGTTCCTTATGATAGGGCTTTGGAAGTTTTTTACGAATTGGGAATGGATGCTACTGAACTCCAAAACGGAGTTTTATTTTACTTTGCTGTAGCAGATAAAGCATTTGCAATCTGTGGAAATAAAGGAATAAATGATAAAGTTGGAACCGATTTTTGGAATAGTACTAAGGATAAAATGGTAGCCCAATTTAAATCAGGTAACTTTAAGCAAGGAATTGTCGATGGTATCTTGAGTGCCGGTGAACAATTGCAAAAATACTTTCCTTATCAAGAAGGCGACATTAACGAATTATCAAACGAAATATCAAAAGGATAATGTTATTACCAAAAAAAAATACATCAATTTTCCTGAAACTACTCGTTTGTTTCCTGTTTACACAAATCAGTTTTGCCCAGTTTACAATACCTGAAAAACCGAGTTTTCAGACTTCGGTTTATGATTATGCCAATATTTTAAGTGCAAGCGAGAAATCACAATTAGAAGAAAAACTTATCCGATATTCTGATTCAACCACAACTCAAATTGTCGTTATTACCATCGAAAGCCTGAAAGGCGAAGATGTCAGCTTATTAGCCACAAAATGGGGACAAACCTGGGGAATTGGAGGTACAGCCAAAGATGATAATGGAGTTGTTATTTTAGTTGCCAAAGCCGAAAGAAAAATTGCCATCAATCCTGGTTACGGACTCGAAGACCGATTGACAGCAGGAATTGGAGGCGAAATAATCAGAAACATTATCATTCCTGAATTCAAAGCCGGAAGTTATTATAACGGTTTGGATAAAGGCGCTGACGCTCTTTTTGATGTTTTCAAAGGCAAATACAAAGGAGAGCGCAAACAAACCAAAGGAAAAGATTTTCCTATTTTACCAATCATTATTATTGTAATTGTTCTTCTTGTCCTAATTTCCAGAAACAAAAACAGTGGCGGAAATTCAGGGAATTCTGGTGGCGGACCAAGTTTGCTCGATGTAATTATCCTGAGTAGTTTGGGTCGAAACAGCGGAGGCGGCGGTTTTGGAGGTGGAGGTTTTGGGGGTGGTTCGTCTGGCGGCGGCGGCTTTGGCGGTGGTTTCGGCGGTGGAGGATTCTCTGGCGGAGGAAGCAGTGGAGGCTGGTAGAATCAGACGGCAGATTTTAGATTGCAGATTGCGAAAAAATCAAAAAAGAGTTTCAAGGAATTAGAACTCTTTTTGATTTGTATCAATTAGAATGTTAAAAACCTTATCTCACTTTACTTCTCAAAACAAAATAATGCAAGAATTTTGGAAAAAACCGTTTCAGATAAACGCCCATAACTTCTTTTCCTCCAATATAAACTTCGAATTTATTAGACTCAACTGCTTTTACAAATTTCTTGGCAAAAACTGCTACTGGCATTCCGTTTTTTGTAGCTTCATCTTCTTGATTTTGGCTTGAACCGTTTCCAATTAAGGCATTTTTAGCTACATTGGTTTGGATAAATCCCGGGCAAATAAGTGTTACATCGAGAAAATCTTTGTAATGTTCCATTCTTAAAACATCAAAAAAGCCGTGAAGCGCGTGTTTTGCACCACAATATCCAGAACGATATGGCGAACCAAATTTTCCCATCAAACTAGTAATGGTTACAAAATGTCCACTTTGATTTTTAATAAAATGCGGAAGTAATGCTTTGGTCAAAGCCACCGTTCCAAGATAATCGATTTCGATGAGTTTTTTATCGACTTCAAAATCCGTTTCGGCGATAAGTGAACGTTGGCTTACTCCACCGTTATTGACAAGAATGTCGATTTTTCCGAAGGCAGCAATGGCTTTTTCAGCATTATTTTTGGCATTGCCAAAATCAGCCAGGTCAAAAGGCAAAACCACAACTTCATTTGTTGCACATTTTGATTTAACCAATTCTAAAGCTTCAACATTTCGAGCAGAAAGTATCAATTTGCAGTTTTTCCGAGCCAACTCATAAGCCAATGCCTCGCCTATTCCGCTTGAAGCTCCCGTAATCCAAACTACTTTGCCGTTTATTGATTTCATTTTTGTTTGATAATTATTTGTTTATGATGCTAATTGTAAATCTACTAAAAAAATCCGTGTTCATCCGCGTTTTTACTTTAGCAAATCAGTTTCATCCGCGTACCATATTTATAACCCACATTAAAAATAAAAAAGTTTATCGAGCTTTTGCAAACTCCATAAACTTTCTGTTAGAATCAAGAAAGAAAAGACTATTTTTCTCTAATATAAATATCAATTGGAACCCCTGAAAAATCCCAGTTCTCCCGAATTTTATTTTCTAAATAACGTTTGTAAGGTTCTTTTACATATTGCGGCATATTGGCAAAAAACACAAACTGCGGCGTCAATGTTGGCAACTGCATACAATATTTAATTTTCACGTATTTCCCTTTTGTGGCTGGTGGCGGATAAGCTTCGATTACTTTCAACATAAATTCGTTGAATTTTGAAGTTGCAATTCTTTGTTTTCTATTTTCGAAAACCTGAACCGTTGCTTCCAATGCTTTCAACAAACGTTGTTTGGTCAATGCCGAAACAAAAAGAATAGGCACATCTGTAAATGGCATTAATTCTTCTCTGATTTTGGCTTCGTAATCACGGGTTGACATCGTGTCTTTTTCGACCAAATCCCATTTGTTTACCAAAATCACGACTCCTTTTCGGTTTTTTTCGGCCAACCAAAAAATACTTTGGTCCTGACCTTCAAATCCACGGGTTGCATCAATAATCAAAATACAAATATCAGCGTGCTCAATCGCACGAACCGAACGCATCACGGAGTAAAACTCCAAGTCTTCTTTTACTTTCGCTTTACGACGAATTCCGGCAGTATCTACCAAGTTGAATTCAAATCCAAAACGGTCAAATTTGGTGTCAATAGCATCACGAGTTGTTCCCGCAATGTCCGTAACCATGAAACGTTCTTTGCCAATCAAGGCGTTTATAAAGCTCGATTTTCCAGCATTTGGACGACCCACAACTGCAAAACGAGGCAACACAACTTCTTCTTGAACAGGTTCTGGTTTTATTGGAAAAGCATCAATTACTGCATCCAACAAATCTCCGGTTCCACTTCCAGAAATACTGGCAAAAGTGTAAAATTCACCTAAACCAAGGTTATAAAACTCAAGCGCATCTTTTTCACGCATGGCATTATCTACCTTATTTACGGCAAGCAAAACAGGTTTTTTCACCTTACGCAAAAGTCTGGCAACTACATCATCCATTGGTGTAATGCCTTCTTCTACATCTACAACAAAAATAATTACGTCAGCTTCATCAATGGCCAATTCCACTTGCTTGCGGATTTCGCCTTCAAAAACATCATCAGATCCACGAACATAACCACCCGTATCAATCACAGAAAACTCTTTTCCATTCCACTCGCTTTTACCATAGTTTCTGTCACGAGTCACGCCCGAAACTGAATCTACAATAGCTTCTCTTCTTTGTATCAGCCTATTAAAAAGGGTTGATTTCCCCACATTAGGTCTTCCTACTATCGCAACAATGTTATTCATAATCTAATTTCAAATATTTACTTCGTCCGTTCGACCATTTCTGGTCTCGGGCTGCAAAGGTAGTGTTAAATACCATAATATCAATTTTTTTACTATTTTGCAGTGCTAATAGTGATTCTTTTACAAACGGCAATTACTATTAAAATAATTTTGCCACAGATTTCACAGATTTACACAGATTTTTATTAAGGTTTCTGATATTTTAAATTTTCTGTGTGAATCCGTTTAATCCCTTTAATCAGTGGCCAAAAAAAAAATAATTTAGAACCCTAAAATTGCTGTTATGGATACCAATAATGAAATACGACTTCGCCTGCGTTTTTACAAAGATGTCACAGAAAACATAGATAATGTTCGTCAAAAATTCGAAAATTATAAAGCGAATTGCACCGAAGATTGTCATCTAAAAATCAAACACAATCATATTTGGATGAATATTCCCGAGGCAAAACGCGAATATTGGTCGCCCCATTTGCATTTGGAATTGGAACCAAAAGACAACAACGAAACACATATCCGTGGATTATTTGGTCCAGAACCCACTTTATGGACACTTTTTATGTTTCTGCATTTTATGGTGGCGGGAATTTTTGTGATTTTCAGCGCCATCGCCTACTCCAACTATGTTTTGAAACAACCAACCACAATGGATTTAATCGTGATGTTGCTAATGGTTATCGTTTGGTTTTTGCTCTACTTCATAGCCAAACAAATCCGGTTTAAAGGCAATGGGCAAATGAATGAATTGGAAGGAAAGTTCTTGGAAATTTTGGAATTGTAGATAAATTTATTGCTTTTATTATGAAAACATCCCATTTATTCATATTAATATTTTCAGTTTTAATATTGTCATCTTGCAATAAAAATTCTGGTTATGGAAATCCAGAAGTTGATTTTTCAATACTTCAAAAAGACTATATGAGTTGGTGGAATTACTATTCTAAAAACATAATTTTATCCTCTGACTTTATATCACTTGACGAAAATTCAAATATTATTAGTAAAGAAAATTTCTTGGTGCTTCTTACTTCTGGAGATTATATTCCTATCAGATTAAGTTCAAAAGACACCTTGTTATATTATAAACTTTGTAACTAATCAGTCTATAATTGAAATTCAAATTTAGCGATCATTGTCAAGGC
>JAEMQE010000115.1 GCA_022758945.1 Lentimicrobium sp.
ATTGATAGTTTTGTCTTCTAATTCAAAAAGTTTGATTTTATTTCTTTGTCCTATTATAAAATTTGTACCTGTGGTATCAAAAAATTTTATATGTTCTGACAGTTTATCCCCATAATCTTTATGTTTATCATTTAATATCAAATTCATACAATTTCTTTTAGCAAATTTAGTTAGTTTTGCTCAGTAATAAAATAAAATAACATCTATTTGATGCGAGTAACTTTAATAAGCTTTGACAATTGGGGATTCAACAAACACATAGCCGATGCTCTTGAAAGGAAAGGTTATGTAGTAAATCATATTGACTTTCATCTTTTCGTATATAAATACCCTGATTTTTACACCAAAATTTATAATTTTATCTTGAAAAATGTTCTGAAAAAAAATTTAAAAAACATTTACTACGGAAAAGAAATCATTAAAAAGTTACAACAAATAGGAGAAAAACAAGATCTAGTTTTGACCATAAAGGGTGATTTTATTGATCCTAAATATTTAAAAGAAATTAAAAAATATACCCAAAAATCTATTGGATACTTTAATGATAATTCAGTCCGTTGTCCCAAGATAATAAAAGCAATTCCATGTTTTGACGAGGTTTTTTCCTTTGAAAAAGAAGATTGCAAAAAATACAATCTAAATTTTCTCACCAATTGGATTTATGTTGAAGCACCAACAAAAACGACCACCAATTTTGAATATGAAATTTTTAATATCAGCACAAAAGACAAACGTTTGCCGATACTTTTTAAAATTTCTAAAAATTTAAAAGATCTAAAAATAGACTATAAATTTTTAGTTTTAGACAAACAAAAACCTACCACAAAAGACGGAATCGAATTCTTTGCAAACAAAATTTCATTAGAAGAAGTTTCAATCTTGATTGCCAAATCAAAAACACTGTTAGACATCAACAGAAAAGGACAAAAAGGGCTTACCTTTAGAGTGTTTGAAAGTTTAGGATTGAAAAAAAAGTTAATTACCACCAATTCCGATATTGTAAATTATGATTTTTATAACCCAAATAATATTTTGTTAGTAGATGAAAATAATCCAATAATTCCACTTTCATTTTTTGAAAGCGCTTATGTAGATATTCCAGAATCTATTTATAGAAAATACAGCTTAGATGGATGGATTAATCAAGTGTTTCTTTTATAAAAAATAGTTGTTAAAACATGAGAATATCAGTTGCATTATGCACTTATAATGGCGAAACATTTATTTTTGATCAATTGCAATCCATAATTAATCAAATCTATAAAGTAGATGAAATAATAATTTGTGATGATTGCTCACAAGACAATACACATAATGTAATTTATCAATTTCAAGAAAAGTATCCCTACTTAATAAGACTTTGCATAAACGAAACCAATATTGGGGTCAATAAAAATTTCGAAAAAGCGCTTTCATTGAGCAGTGGAGATTATATTTTTTTCTGCGATCAGGATGATATTTGGAAAAAACAAAAAACAAAAAAATAATTGACGTATTTAATAAAAATCCACCACTTGAAGGTGTATTTTCAAATGGAGATTTGATTAATGATATTGGTGAAAAAATAGAGAAAAATAGTCTTTGGGACAATATTCTATTCCTAGAAAACCATTTAAAGGAAACAATCGATTTATACTATTATATTACTAATATTCGAAATATGGTTACTGGGGCAACACTTTGTATCAAAAAAGAAATTATTGAAACCGTTTTTCCTTTTCCAAACGAATCTGTCATGTTTCATGACGAATGGATTGCTTTAATATTAGCGTCAAGAAAATCTATTTCATATAGCACGGAGCACTTGATTTCTTACAGAGTTCATGCAAAACAGCAAATAGGCGTTATGAAATTTTCTTCTTTTAAACGAAATTCAGAGGTTATAAAATACATATTAGGACATAAAACTACAGAAGAATACAAGTGTTTATTACAAATTCGCAAATCTTTTTTCAGAAATTATAATAAGTTTAAAAGATTAAAAAACAGCTATTCTGGCAAATTGACAATAGATTTGGACTCCATAATCGAAACCAATAAAAAAAATATAATTAAAACAGAAAAAATAATGAAAAAATCTAACTTTTTTTGTTTTTTTTCAATAAAACCATGGATAAATTCACTAATAAAAGACAATTAACCTAAATAAAATTACAATGATAAGACATCTTACTTTCTTTAAAAACTGACAATTATTTTGATGCCAAAATACTAGTGGTCCTAATTATATCTATTGAAAAAAAACACAACTTCCCTTTTAGGAAGAACAATTTATTACAGAAAAAAAATTAAGGATAAAGATAACATTAAAGAAAAATTAAATAAAACCATCTAACCCGTTTGGTATAATTAGTTTTTGATGATACTTTATTGTCAATGGTAGTGATTTTCGACAGAAAATCGTCCTTCGACAAACTAAGGATGACAGAACAAGAAAAATATTATTATAAACGGTTCTCGATACATTTTTTGTTCCTCCAGATAGCTATCGGGATATGCACAAAAAACACTACCATTGACGTTTTTAATAATTGCACCCAAAGAGTAATACATAATATTTTTTAAACATTGAATATGCTAACAAAAATAAATGAATACCGAAGGATTATAACTAAAATCCTAACCCAAAACCTAGGGAATTCTCATAAGAATCCTACAGTCGATTTATCTGAAAAAGTTACAATCAATAGAGTTTTAATCTGCAGACCTAATCATCGATTAGGAAACCTATTGCTAATAACTCCATTTATTCAGGAAATCTCTTCTACTTTTCCTGATTGCAAAATAGATTTATTTGTAAAAGGAGGTTTGGGTCCAATTATATTTAAAAATTACGAAAATATTAATGATATAATTGAACTCCCAAAAAAACCTTTTAAAAATTTATTCCAGTATTTTTTGGTTTGGACGAAACTAAAAAAACAGCACTATGATATTGTAATAAATATTGAGAAAGGTTCTTCGTCTGGAAGAATTGCGACGCAGTTTGCCACCGCGAAATATAAGTTTTTCGGGAAAGCAGACGAAATAATTAACACTCAATACAAAGATTATGAACATATTGCCAAATATCCCGTTTATGACTTTAGACTTTTTCTGACGACATTAGGATACATAAAAAACAATAACCCAATTCCATCTTTAAATCTTAAATTAAGCCTTTCGGAACTAAATGAAGGAAAAAAAATATTGGATTCAATCGTGAGTAGCGAAAAAAAAACCATCTGTATCTTTACTTACGCAACATCAGACAAATGTTATTCAGAAACTTGGTGGGAAGAGTTTTATAAAAAATTGAAAAATGAATTTGAAATTAATTATAATATAATTGAGGTTTTGCCTGTTGAAAACATTTCACAAATAGGATTTAAAGCCCCAACATTTTATAGTAAAGATATTCGCGAAATTGGTTCATTAATAGCAAATACGATACTTTTTATTGGCGCTGATAGTGGTATTATGCATTTGAGCAGCGCTGTAAATACAACGACAATAGGATTGTTCTCTCGTGCCAATCAAAATATGTATATGCCCTACAACAATAATAGTTTAGCAATAAACACGAATGAAAGCAGTATAGACGAATGTATTAAAACCATAAATAGCATAATAATCATTAAACAATTAAGTCTGTAAAGCAGTTTTATGATTTGGCATATTCAAGTTATAAATGCACCTTTTTCCTTATTTGTTAATTTGTATAATTAATTATTCACTCTAATACATTATAAATTAAAAGAGATAGGAATGCACTTTGATTTAGAAAAGATTTAATATGGAAAATATCAACCAGGAAATCCACAAAGCCTTCGAAACAATTCAACAAGGCGGCATTATACTTTATCCAACGGACACCGTTTGGGGAATTGGTTGCGATGCCACAAATGCTGAAGCGGTCGCTAAAATCTACAAACTCAAACAAAGAGCCGAAACGCAATCGATGATTTGCTTAATGAATGGCGAAAAAATGATGTACAATGTTTTCAAGGACATTCCAGAAGTAGCTTGGCAAATAATAGATTTATCCGAGAAGCCAACAACTTTGATTCTTGATAAACCACGAAATGTGGCAGCTAATTTAATTGCTACAGATAATACTTTAGGAATCCGAATCGTAAAAGAGCCTTTTTGTTTTAAATTGATGGAAAAAATGCGAAAACCATTGGTTTCTACTTCAGCAAATATCTCAGGACAGCCCACTCCTATTGCCTTCAAAGATATTAGCCCAGAAATTATAAAAGGTGTGGACTATGTTGTAAATTTGCAGCGCGAAAAAATTGCCGGAAAACCATCGACGATTATAAAATTGACTAGTGATTCACAGGTGAAAGTAATAAGGAAATAAAGAATATATGTTATTGTTTGTCATTTCGACGAAGGAGAAATCGCATTAGTTGCTCTCGTTATGTGATTTCTCCTTCGTCGAAATGACAATTATACAAAAATTAATGAACTACAAATCAGCCTTAAATAATAAAATATTCGAAGTCATTTCTCAAGCTTCCCAAGAACTTAACATCGATAGTTATGTGATTGGCGGCTTCGTGAGAGATTTAATTCTTGAAAGAGACTTCAAAAAAGACATCGATATTGTTGCCGTGGGTAGCGGAATAGAACTCGCCTTGAAAGTTTCGAAATTGCTTCCAAAAAAGCCAAAAGTTCAGGTTTTCAAAAATTACGGAACAGCAATGTTGCGATTTGAAGAAATTGAAATCGAATTTGTGGGTGCTCGAAAAGAATCCTATCATTTTGAAAGCCGAAATCCTGTTGTAGAAAACGGAACATTGGAAGACGACCAAAACCGTCGTGATTTTACCATCAATGCTTTGGCTTTATCTTTAAACAAAGGTAATTTTGGCGAACTCTCCGACCCTTTCAACGGATTGGAAGACCTGAAAAACAAAATCATCAAAACGCCACTCGATCCTGATATTACTTTCTCTGACGATCCTTTGCGAATGTTGAGAGGCATTCGATTTGCAACACAATTGGGTTTTGAAATCGAAGAAAAATCATTGAATTCAATTACCAAAAATGCGGATAGGATTAATATTATTTCAGGTGAACGAATTGTCGATGAATTGAATAAAATCCTTTCTACCGATATGCCTTCGGTTGGATTTTTATTGCTTTATAAAACCGGTCTTTTAGATATTATTCTCCCAGAATTAACCGCTTTGAACCAAGTGGAGGAAATAGAAGGACAAACTCATAAAAACAATTTTTACCATACGCTGGAAGTAGTCGATAATATTTGTCCAAATACTGATGATGTTTGGCTGCGTTGGTCGGCTTTATTGCACGACATTGGAAAAGCACCAACCAAACGTTTCAACAAAAAACAAGGCTGGACTTTTCACGGACACGAATTCCTGGGTGGAAAAATGGCCAAGAAAATCTTCGAAAGATTGCACATGCCGTTGAACCACAAAATGAAATTTGTTCAAAAAATGGTGATGATGAGCTCACGTCCTATTGTTTTATCAGAAGATATGGTAACCGATTCTGCGGTGCGTCGTTTGGTTTTTGATGCTGGCGAAGATGTGGAAAGCTTGATGACTTTGTGCGAAGCCGACATAACGACCAAAAACCCCAATAAATTCAAGAAATACCACCATAATTTTGAGATTGTTCGCCAAAAAATTGTGGAAGTGGAAGAACGAGATCACGTTCGAAAATTTCAACCACCCATTTCTGGAGAAGAGATTATGGCTATTTTTAATTTGCAGCCTTCCCGTGAAATTGGAGTATTGAAAGAAGCCGTGAAAGAAGCTATTTTGGAAGGGGAAATTCCAAATGAATATCAAGCAGCTTATGACTTTGTATTGAAAAGAGGAGCTAAATTAGGTTTGACAAAAGTTTAAGTATTGTTTACTCTTCGTTATTTAAAAAATCCTTATTTTTATAAAAATTTTGATTATGAACATAGATGAATTCAAATTAGAAATAATAGCCAAAATCATTGCAACTGACGATGTCGCTCTTTTGAATAAAATTCAAGAAATAATAAACGATTATGAATTGAATTCGTTAGTTAATGAACCAACTTCAACGTATGAAAAAGCGACTTCTGAGAAAATTTTTGTTTTAAATGAATGGCAGCAAAAGAGAATTGATATTGCTTTAAAACAAGTTGAAAACGGGGAATATATTTCTGATGAAGAAGCTGAAAAAGAAATCCAAATATGGTTCAAAGAAGAAGACGAAAGATTGAGTGGACAGTAAATGCCATTCTAACCAAGAAAAATATCTTTCATTATTGGAACAATCGAAATAAATCAACCGTTTATAGCCAAAAATTGAATCAACTATTTACAACAACATTACGTACTATAGAAAATTCTCACGAAGCATCAATTGCCATCAAAAAAGAAAACATTCGAGCAATTTTAGTTAGAGATTATTATCTAATTTTTGAAATTACCGAATCAAATATAAAAGTTTTAGACATCTGGGACACTCGCCAAAATCCTCAAGACTTTCCAATAAAATAAAATGAAAAATAAAAACAAATCCGTTATTATCTGGTTGCTTTCAGGTTGCTTTTTAGTATTTGTAATGGTTGTTGTTGGTGGAATCACCCGTTTGACCAATTCGGGACTTTCAATGACCGACTGGCATTTGGTCACCGATACTTTCCCTCCTTTAACCGAAGCGAAATGGCAAGAAACATTCGAACAATACAAGAAATTTCCCGAATACCAAAAAATCAATATTCATAACGACTTTACACTTTCGGACTATAAATTTATTTATTTCTGGGAATGGTTTCACCGATTGATTGGACGCGTTCTTGGATTTGTTTTCATTATTCCGTTTGTATATTTTTTAATTAAGAAAAAAATCGACAAATCGACCCTCAACAAATGTTTTATTCTTTTGGGAATGGGTGCTTTGCAAGGATTTTTGGGTTGGTTTATGGTTCGAAGTGGATTGGTTGACAATCCAGATGTAAGTCATTTTCGATTGTCATTGCATTTAACTTTTGCATTTATCACCTTTGCTTACACGCTTTGGGTGGCACTGGATTTGATTTATCCCAATAAAAATGAAGTCATTCTTCCACTTCAAAAAATCGCTCGTTTTGCTTTAGTTTTTTTACTATTGCAAATCATTTACGGCGGATTTGTTGCTGGTTTAAATGCTGGGCTAATCCACAACCATTGGCCTTTGATGAGCGACGGACAATTTTTTCACGAAAGTATTATTTTAGAAAAAGACACTTGGCTGCAAAGACTTACCGAAGGGAAAAGTGGAGTTCAATTTGTGCATCGGACTTTGGCTTATTTTGTAGTTGGATTTATATTACTACTAGCATTTAAAAGCCATAAATTTGATTTAAATAAAGAACAAAAGTCAGGTATAAACGCATTAGTTATTCTAGTGTTTTTGCAATTCACATTGGGTGTTTTTACCTTACTTTACAGCGTTCCATTATGGCTAGGATTGACACATCAAGTAGTCGCTTTCTTCTTGCTTACGGCAATGACCTATACTTTGCACAGGCTTTCTAAATAAAAAAAATTAACCCACAGTTAAAACTGTGGGCTATTCAAAATAACCTGACTATATTGTCGCATCCTTTTGTTTAACATCTATAAATGTCTAAACTTGCAGCCGAAGATAAATTCCTAGATTTATCGGATTACGGAAGACCGATTGGAAAATTCATTGCCAATCAATTAAAAAATACTCGATTTACACCCATTCACGTTACGCTGCTTTTTGGTGTTTCTGGCTTGATTGCTATTTATTGCATTTTACAAAATCACTACTTTTTTGCCAGCTTTTTTATCATTCTGAAATCGATTATTGACGCTGCCGATGGCGAATTGGCGAGGTTAAAAAACACCCCTTCTTACGTGGGAAGATACCTCGATAGTGTGTTTGATATTGTCCTGAACTTTCTGTTTTTTATGACCATTTATTACGAGTCAAAAACCTCCTTTTGGATGACAATTTTAGCCTTTTTTTGTATCCAATTACAAGGCACTTTATACAATTATTATTATGTAATTTTGAGAAATAAATCTATTGGAGGAGACAAAACCAGCAAGATTTTTGAAGACAAATCGCCTCGAGCTTTGCCTGGAGAAACTCAAAAATCTGTCGATATTATGTTTAGAATCTATATGATTGCTTATGGGGTTTTCGACAAAATAATTCACGCTTTGGACAGTGAGGCTTACAAGGTTAAAACATTTCCAAACTGGTTTATGACCTTCGTTTCCATTTACGGATTGGGTTTTCAATTGCTGATCATTGCCGTGATGTTACCCTTGAATTTGATAGAATATATCGTTCCGTTTTTTATAATTTACTCTTTGTTTATTTTTGTCTTGATAGGTACCAGAAAGACCTTTTTTAAGCCTTAAAATCGTCATAGATATAATCTATATTGAATTCATAAACAACTAAATACCAGTATTTTTAAACGCGTTTATATGATTTTTAAATTTAAACAAAAAATCAACCAATCCAAGCCTTGAAATCGGAAACTTTTTCGCGACTTACGATCACTTCATCTTCTTTATATGAAGGTAAAATTACCTTCAATCTCGAGTTAGAATATACCACAATTTCCTTGATGGATTTTAATGGAATGATGAACTTTCGACTGATTCGATAAAATTGTTTGGCATCCAATTCTTGTTCCAAAATTTCCAAAGTGGATTCAATCAAATAATTTCTGTTGTCGAAAGTGTGAATATAGGTTCCTTTATTTTCGCTAAAAAAACATTCGATTTCATCGGTGGAAATCACTTTGAGATGTTGCCCAATTTTGACGGCAAACCTAGTTTTGAAATTCTTATCGAATGGATTTTGGAACATTTTTTTAATTTGTTCAAAATCCAATTGAAGGGTGTTTTCTGGTTTTGGCAAACGCATTTTGAATTTAGAAATTGCCACTTCCAAATCATCTTCGTCGATTGGTTTCAAAAGGTAATCAATGGAGTTTAATTTGAATGCTTTTAGCGCATATTCATCATAAGCCGTCGTGAAAATTATAGCGCTTTTTATATCCACTTTTTCGAAAATTTCGAACGACAACCCATCCGATAATTGAATGTC
>JAEMQE010000123.1:0-5636 GCA_022758945.1 Lentimicrobium sp.
TGGTCGCTTTTTTAGAACAGGAAACTTTTACTTTTTTTGCTCCGGGCTTTTCACTACAAATGAAATTCACTGAACTCCAATTAAAATAAGAGTAAAGTGAAGTAATCGGGGCTAGGGGAGTTGATTAAAAGATGGAATATTGTATTTGAGAAGAATGCTGTGCGAAGTCTCCCAACTTCGTACCCATTATTTTATGCCGTTACAACTTTGGGAACTTTTATTTTACCCAGTTTATTGATTATTGAATTGGCTACGAAGTCGGGAGACTTCGCAGAGCTGAGGATAAATAGATTATGTTCTTTTTATGTTTTTGTCCTTAATTGTCAAATATTAGAAATAATCCCACCGTAATTAAGCCGATTCCACCGACATAGCCCTTAAATTTTATAAGTAAAAAACTATCAGAAGGATCAGAAGGAGGGCTTTTGTAAGCGTCAATTAATTCATGTATTCCCCAAATAATTGCTAAAACTCCTAAAATTATTTCTTTTATCATATTTTATGATTTTGCTTTATTGGCTTTCTTTGTCTACTTTGTTTTATTTAAAAAGCATCTGTAGCTATGAATACATAATTATATTCTACTTTGAAAACAAATCTAACGAAATTACATATAAAAAACTTCTAGAATTCTTGTTTCTTTTAGTTTCAGTACAAAATTCACAATCGAAACTCCTTCAAAAGAAATCCATTAGCCAACTTTTTAAAAACCGCAATTTGATTTTGTTTCCAAGTTTCATCATAACCCAATTCTTTAGCTAATAAATCTCCCACTTTTTCGGAACAGGCAATTGCTGCGCGCGCATCTAAAAATAGCAATCGCACGCGTCTCGCCAAAACGTCTTCAATAGTTCTAGCCATTTCGTGGCGAATTGCCCAAGCTACTTCGGCCATTGTGTATTCATAATTAGAATGTAATTTTTCTTTTAATTCGGGTTCGTTTTCCTGTAATTGCAAAATCGCAGGAATATCAGTCCCGTAAATATAAAGGTGATTTTCTCGGTCTGATGAAGTTGTTTTTTGATTACCGTGAATAGCAATATGTTCTGTTTTGCATGCAGAATTTGGTAAGTTATGTACGCTAATCGCTTTATCCATAATGTCTTCGCCAATTTTCCGGTAGGTTGTCCATTTTCCGCCGGTGATGGTAATCAATCCAGTTTCGGAAACAATTATTTTATGGCTTCTGGAAACTTCTTTGGTGCTTTGTCCTTCTCCATCTGGTGCTGCCAAGGGTCTAAGTCCGGCAAAAACGGATAATACATCGGCTCTGGTTGGTTTTTTCGATAGAAATCTTTGGGCTGTTTCTAGGACAAATTCTATTTCTTTTTCGGATGCTATTGGTTCCAAGCTATGGCTTTTTATCAAGGTGTCCGTTGTGCCAACAACAATTTTGTCGTGCCAAGGAACTGCAAAAAGCACTCTGCCGTCGCTTGTTTTTGGAATCATCAAGGCATTTGTGCTTGGCAAAAACGATTTGTCGAAAACCAAATGAATTCCTTGACTTGGCACAATGTATTTTTTATATACTTTGTCATTCATTTTCATAATCGAATTGGTAAAAACACCAGTAGCATTAATGACTGCCGTTCCTTTTATTTCGTGTTTTTCACCGGATTCCTGATCTTCTACAGTGACACCAATGACTTGATGATTTTTGTCTTTTAAAAGCTGAATTACTTTGGCATAATTCAAAACACAAGCACCATTTGCGATTGCGGTCTGTGCTAAATTAATTGCCATTCGAGAATCGTCAAATTGCCCATCGTGGTAAATAACGCCATTTCGCAATCCTTTTTGCTCAATCGTAGGAAGTAATTCAATGGTTTCTTTCTTCGAAATGTATTTGGATTTACCCAAACTTAAACGTCCCGCCAACAAATCATAAAGAGTAAGTCCAAAGGTGTAGAAATAACCGCCCCACCAGTTATAGTTTGGGATTATGAAAGATTGGTTTTTAACTAAATGGCCGGCGTTTTTAGCCATCAAACCCCTTTCTTTCAGGGCTTCTATAACCAAGGAGAGATTTCCTTGTTCTAAATAACGAACTCCGCCGTGAACTAATTTTGTGCTTCGGCTGGAAGTTCCTTTAGCAAAATCTACCGCTTCAACTAGGATTGTTTTGAATCCACGGCTTGCCGAATCCACGGCAGTTCCTAATCCACTTGCGCCACCGCCAATTATGATTACATCCCAATTTTGGGTTTGTCGGAGTTTTGCTAATTGTTCTAATCGTTTCATTTTGAAGTTGTAAATAAACCTATTGGTTTATAAAACAAACATAATGAAATTAATTCAAAAAGAATTGAAACCAGAAGAAATGGAGATTGATAGGATTGTGGATGAAAAACGTGATGATATTATCAGGAATTTCCCCTTTTCATTTTATAAAAAAAACCTGGCGAAAAATCACCAGGTTTATAATATCATTTTCTTTGAAATCGAACACCTACCAAAATGTTAGGAAAATAATATTTCACTCAAAAAAAACTAATCAAAAATCAATTAACCAAACTTAATTTTAACAATTACTATTTATTTTTTTGAATTTTTTGTTAGTCCGAAATTAATTTTTTCAGGCTATTATATACTGCTAACTCAACATCGGCGTGTGCTTTAGAATTGCATTGTTCTAATAAATCATTCAATTCTGCTGGATTTATAGCTTGTTTTTTGTCAATGATTAATAGCAATTGTTGTGACAAATCGCTTAAACTTTTGGACAACGGCAAAAGAGGTTGAATAAGCGGAGCATTGGAACTTAATTCAATCAGGTTTGTATTGGTTTCTATCCATTTTTTTAAAAAATTAGTGATCAAAATCTGGTTTTCTAAGTTTTTATTCTCCAAATAGCGATTCACAACAGTGTTAAAATTCAAAGCATCAAAAGCATCTGGCGTACAAGCATCAGCAAACAAGGTCAATGGGGAATAGGTTTGATATTCTGCGCCACCACTGTTTCGAGAATATATTTTTAGAGGTTCGCAAATATTGGAGAAATCCTCCAAAGCACTGTTTTTTTGATTGTTGCTAATGTTTCGCAAAAGCACTTCTTTATTTCTGAGATGTGTGATTCCTAATTCTTCTAATTGGAAAGAAATAGTTTTCATTCTTTTGCGCAAACTAACCAAATCAGTGACGTTTTCATTAGACCATAATCTTTCGGCAATGGCAGCTGTTCTTGGCCAAATTCTGGAATCTATAGTTGTTGGAGTTACAAGTTCGCTCCACATTGTGGCTTCACCTCCCAAAATTCTTGCTTTTTCTTCGGCGGTTAATGGTATGTTTTTTGGCATTGGATCATTCAAATAATGGTTTTCGACACTTTGCATTAAATCAATATAATACCCGTTTGACAAAACCGTTTTGTATCCATTTTTCACAACATTTGCGAGTGATTGTCCAGATGGGACTCCTTCGTTAGGTCCTTTCCAAGAATGAATTATGGCTTCTTTAGACATGTTTTTAGTCATTATTTCTTCCCAGCCCATCAATGTTTTGTTGTGTTTTTTCAATATTGGAATCAATTGCATAGTGAAATAGGTTTGCAATTCGTGATTGGTTTCCAGCTTATTTTTCTTCTTGAATTCCTGAATTTTTGGATTCGAATCCCAATCCTTACCTTCATTTTCATCACCGCCAATATGGAAATAATTTCCTGAAAACAACGGGCAAACTTCATCGAAAATTTCACTCAACAATTGGTATGTTTTTGGATTTGAAGGATCCAATGTTGGAGTGAAAATCCCTGAATTTCTTTCGATGGAATAAGTGTTTTTATCAGGATTTATTTTGCTTCCCACTTCAGGATAAGCAGTCAGTATTGCCGAAGCGTGACCCGGAAGGTCTATTTCCGGAACGACCAGAATCCCTCTTTCATCAGCGTATTTTACAATGTTTTTTATCTCTTCCTGAGTATAATAATTCCCGTCAGAAGCTAATTGGTGTAATTTTGGATGTTTCTTCATCTCGATTCTCCAACCTTGATCATCTGATAAATGCCAATGAAAAACATTCATCTTCATTGCTGCCATTGCATCCAAATTTCTTTTTATAACGTCAACCGGCTGAAAATGTCTGGCTACATCAATCATCAATCCACGCCACTTAAATCTTGGAAAATCCGAAATCGTAGCTGTTGGAAAATAATATGAATTACTCGTATTTTGGAGCAATTGTAATAATGTTTCCAATGCGTGAATTGCACCTAAATCAGAAGTTGCGTTTATCGTAATTTTATCAGATTTAATCTCAAGTTGATAGCTCTCGTCTTGGTTTATTCCAATTTTTCCGTTTTGAGCACAATTTATTTGCAATTGTGCCGAAGGGAATTCATTGGCTTTGGTCACAAAACCTTGTTCAAAAAACAATCCTGTTCTTTCGTCTAATCTTCGCAAAAACTGAGTAGCTCTGGCAAAAATACGAGGGTTTGGATTTCCGGTAATATTTACTTTAAAATTTTTGTTTAAAGCAAAATTTCCATCTGTCAAATTGATGTTTTGTGGCCAAGGCATAAGATTTAGCGCATCAGTTTTTACTTGAGCGTTAACTAAAATGCTTGATAGTAATAGGATGAAAAAGTATTTCATAAATTGAATTCGTTATCTTTTTGATTGTTTTTTAATAATCAAAACGTTTAAAAGCTTCAATAGCTTCATATTCAGCAAGACCTAAATCATCATACAATTTTGCCGTATTCTTGTTACGATCTTCGGCTCTAACCCAGAATTCTCTGGAGTCATTTCCTTGAAACATCACCCTGTCTTTTTGCGATTGATGGTATAAAATGGCATGTCTTTTAATTGTTACTTCGTCTGGACTCAATGGAACTGCCATATCAATTTCGTGCAAATCCCATTCGTGCCAAGCACCTCGGTATAACCACAACCAGCAATCGTCCATGTACGCATTTGGTTTTAGCTTTTTCAAAGCGGCAAAAATCGCATTTAAGCACACTTCGTGGGTGCCGTGTGGATCTGCGAGATCGCCAGCTGCAAAAATTTGATGTGGTTTTATTTTGGCTATAATATCGGCAACTATATTGATGTCTTCTTCACCAATGGGGTTTTTCTTTACTTGTCCCGTTTCATAAAAAGGCAAGTCCAAGAAATGGGTGTTTTCATCTTTCAATCCAATGTATCTAACGGCAGCATAAGATTCACGACGTCTGATTAGTCCTTTTAATTTTCGAACTTCGTAGGAGTCAACTTCATTTTCTGATTTATTATTCAAGAAATCTATTGCAGTTTGAAAATTGATTTTACAAGTATCATCTCCAACAAAATCATTGCAAACTTCGGCAAACTTTAATGCTTCATCATCCGTAACAGCTATGTTTCCGGAGGTTTGATACACTACATGAACTTCGTGGCCTTGCTTGATTAATTTCAAAAATGTACCTCCCATTGAAATCACGTCATCATCCGGATGCGGACTAAAAAGGATCACTCTTTTTTTAGAAGGATTCGCTCTCTCAGGTCTATGACTATCATCGGTGTTGGGTTTTCCACCTGGCCAACCAGTAATGGTATGTTGCAATACGTTGAACATATTGATATTTAAATCATAAGCCGAACCGCCTGAAGCCAGAAGATCTGACATTCCGTTGTTGTTGTAATCTCTATCTGTAAGTTTTA
>JAEMQE010000123.1:5736-9069 GCA_022758945.1 Lentimicrobium sp.
GAAGCCAGAAGATCTGACATTCCGTTGTTGTTGTAATCTCTATCTGTAAGTTTTAGAATGGCTTGATTTGTTTTTTGGCAGAGCCAAACAATAGCTTTACTTTTTAATTCCTGTGTCCAAATACATTCTCCAACGAGCCAAGGCGTTTTATATCTTGTCAATTCTGAAGCGGCAGATTGATCCAATATAAAAGTGGCATTTCCATGATTTTGCAAGAATGTGGCTGGAACTTCGGAGCTAATATCACCTTGGATGGTTCTTTTTATGATATCGGCTTTGTTTTGGCCCCAAGCCATTAGCACGATTCTTTTGGAGCGAAGGATTGTCGAAACACCCATTGTAATCGCTCTTTTTGGCACGCTGTCAATTCCATTAAAATCAAAGGAAGCATCCACTCGGGTAATGTGATCTAAAGTGATAATTCGAGTTCCTGAATTGATGTGTGAACCCGGTTCGTTGAAACCAACGTGACCAGTTCGACCGATTCCTAATAATTGAAAATCAAGTCCGCCAGCATTTTTAATTTTCATTTCATAATCAATGCAATATTGATTTAATTCTTCAAAAGCCACCGTTCCATCAGGAATATTGACATTTTCGGGATCAATATCAATGTGATTGAAAAGATGCTGATGCATAAAATGAAAATAGCTTTGATTGTTTTCCTTTGTCATTGGATAATATTCATCCAAGTTAAAAGTGATAACATTGCTAAAACTAAGTCCTTCTTCTTTGTGCATTCGAACCAATTCTTCATACACTTTTATTGGAGATGAACCCGTTGCCAAGCCCAATATACATGTTTTATTCTTTGCTTGTTTTGATTTGATTAATTGTGCAATTTCTTGTGCAACAATTAGGGAAGCTTCGGCCGAATTTTTGAAAATTTCGTTGTGAATTTTCTCAAATCGGGTTTCTTCAAATTTACCCGGGCTTTTATAGTTGATATCAGGTTTAATTTCTAAAGCACTTTTCATTTTGATTGTTTTAGTAATAATTTACAGAATCTTAATTTTTAAAAAATGGTATAAGTAAATGAATTACTTATACCATTAAAAAATTAACTAATTCAAATTTGTTTTTTAGAAATTAGCTCCGGTAGTATCCCACCAAAGTCTAGTTCCTCCATTGTCCGGTCCTCCAAGTTTAGCAATTCCTGTGGCAACACCACCAGGGTTTCCATCTTTTTCAGACTGAACAAAGTTTATTCTTCTAACTCCTAAATTAGAATTTATCAATCCACCGCTAGTGTTTTTAAGTACTGGCAATAACTTTGGATAACCCGTTCTTCTATATTCTGACCAAGCTTCTTGTCCTTCTGGGAAACCGGCAATCCATTTTTGAGTAATGATTTTTTGAAGTTTTACTTCATTAGAAGCTGCGCCATCCCAAGCAACAGTTACATTATTTAAAGCAGCTGAATTATTTACTGGGAAATTTGGATCTACATACGCTTTTGCCGTTTTTACATTATCCGCAATATAAGCTCCGGCACCAGCAACAGCAAGTTGTTCGAAAGA
Organism: Lentimicrobium sp.; assembly: GCA_022758945.1. Classification (GTDB taxonomy): domain Bacteria; phylum Bacteroidota; class Bacteroidia; order Flavobacteriales; family Flavobacteriaceae; genus Flavobacterium. The sequence continues at coordinate 7,257 of JAEMQE010000123.1, forward strand.
TTTGGTCACACCAGTTTCGTATAAGTTTTGCGCTGTTCCGCCCATATTCCAACCTCTTAATGCACCTTCGGCTCTTAAGAAATAGACTTCGGCAGCGGTCATCCAAACGATTTCTTTGGAACGTACAATTGCACCTATACCAGAAAAATTGGAGTGATCTGATTTTGCAGCAATTTCAATTCCGGTACGAACACCTTTGTATTCTCCTGGAAATTGTTTTGAAGTATCAAAAAACACAGCTAGTCTTGGATCATTATATCCTCCCATAATGGATTCCATATCGGCTGACATTCTGATATCTTCCCAAGCTCCACTAATAGTTGCAATAGGATTAGTGTAAGTAGGAGACACCACTTTGAATAAATCTGCATTTGTAGTTATTACTCCTAATGGGTGGCTTATCGCTTTTTCAGCTTGAGTTTTTGCTAAAGCCGGATTAATTTTTACGATACGCATTGCCAATCTTAAACGCAAGGAGTTTGCAAATTTTACCCATTTAGAATAATCACCGTTGTAAGAAGAAATATCAGTTCCAATAAAAGTGGAAACTTCATTTGCATTTACTCTGGTTGTTAAATCAGTAACGGCTAAATCTAACTCTGCGAACATTTGTGCATAAACAGCTTCCTGAGAATCATATTCGATTACAGGATCTGTAGTTCCAAATTTTGAATATACAATTGGACCATAAGTATCTGTAATTCTTTGCATCGCTTCTACTTTTAGAATCAAAGACAAAGCATAAAACTGATTGTATTTTCCTTTTGCTCTTTGTTCAATTTTTAAAGCATTTGCCATTACATCTCCGTAACCTGCACCCCAGGCAAAACCATTCCAGCCATCAACTAAATCCAAGGTCGTATTGTTAGTTCCACCTCTAAAAGGTGTTGGGGTTGACATATATCCTGACCAAACATCACCTTGTAGTCCTTGTTGTACTTGGTATCTCCATTCTGGATTCAGAACCAAAACATTGTTGAACATTGGTGTAAATAAAGATTTTATGTTATTAAAATCTTGCTCTAAAAGCGCATCTGTCGCTCCGTAAGGATTGGTGTTGGTGCTTTCGAAATCTCCTGTACAACTTACTGCTGCAAATAAGGAGATACATATAGCGGATGTTTTTATTTTATTTAATATCATGATTTTTTTATTAGAAAGTTACATTTAAATTAAGACCGATACTTTTAGTTGACGGCATTCCATAAACATCAACACCTTGCAGACCTTCTCCTGTGCTCAATGAAATATTTGGATCAAAAGGAGCATTTTTGTATATAAAGAATAAGTTTCTGGCAATTACAGATAAACTAGCTGATTGTAAAAAAGGTAGTTTTTTAGTATTAAAAGTGTACCCAACAGAAAGTTCTCTTAAGCTTACATTAGTTGCATCATACACATATTCTCCAGTTGCACCTGCTCTACCGCCAGTTTGTTTGTAGTAACTGTCTGCAGGATATTTTCCTGCGTATGCAGTTCCATTAGGATATACAGCGTTTATCGCTACACCACCTGCATTTCTTGCATCTCCAGTAGCTTTTGAAACTCCAAATTCATCATTTGTAGCTTCAGTTAAACTCATTACTTCACCACCAAATCTTCCATCAATAAGGACATTTGCAAAGAAACTACCATATTTGAATGAGTTTGAAAAACCTATCATATAGTCTGGATTTGCATTCCCTACAACTTCAAATCCTGTTTTTTGAATTGTTCCATCAGCATTCAACATCACTCTTCCTTGAGCATCTTTTTTGATGTTTACTCCTTCGATTTGTCCAAAAGGTTGTCCTTCGATTAATGAATATCTGTA
>JAEMQE010000166.1 GCA_022758945.1 Lentimicrobium sp.
AAATCACTTTTTCTTTAAAATATTTGACAAAAATACACTTTAAGAACTATTCTCAAAACCTTAAAATAGTCTTAAATATAATTTATATTCATTCTAAATAGTATTACCGCCTAAGTTTTATTCTTTAAACACTATTTTTGTATAAAAATATCCCCATTATGAGAATTATAGCCGCAAAAAAAATCCTTTTATCCTTCTTATTTGTTAGTTTTTCTACTTGTTGTGTAAATGCACAAGATCAAAACGTTACTATAAATCAAGACCCAAAATTTGAACAACTGTTAAATGAAAAAAGAAAGATAAATACTTCACTGACCGTAAACGATTCCTATAAAATTCAAATTTATAATGGCGGAAGCGAAATCGCAAAAAAAACATTGAGCGAGTTCAAACAAGAGTTCGCAGCCATTGATGCCACAATTGTTTTTAACACGCCAAATTATAAAGTTTGGGTGGGGAATTTCAGAACCCGTATTGAAGCCGAAAAAACTTTGGCAGATATTAAAGACAGATACAAAAACGTGCTTTTGATAAAACCGAGTAGGTAGAATATTTTAAAGCTTTAGCAAGAACCAATAGTTATTTTCGTTAATAGATTGAGGCCGTTGCTATTTTTAGTATTTTTGTTAAAGTAACTTGCTCTTAAAAGATTTAAAAATGAACACAGTAACGCCTTCACAAGTAACTAAAAAGATAAACTCGCTTCCTGCCTCACTCTTGCAAGAAGTAGATAAATACATCGATTTTTTAAATTATAAATATTCCGATTGGGCAGAACAATTATCCGAAGACCAAATTCTACTTATTGAAAAAGGAACAAAAGATATTGAAGAAAACAAACTTATTCCTCATAAAGAAGCCAAAAAAAGAATCAAAGATTACATCAAAAACAAGTCGGTTTAATGGAATTTGTTTGGACTAAAACTGCCTTGGAAACATTCTTTAAAGTAGTCGATTATTTATTTGATCATTGGTGAAGTAAAGAGATTGAAACTTTCGAAAATAATGTGGATGAACTTATCGAAAGAATTGCCTCCTTTAATCAAATATGTCCAGAATCAAAATTGTTTGGTTACCGAAAATGTGTAATCGATGAGCACAATTCACTTATATATCACGTTGAAAATAATACTCTTCTTTTGGTTACTTTTATAGATAATAGAAGTCAACATTCGTTTTAAAATTCTTTGTATGCGAAAGCGTGACGCTTGCGCCAGCGTGAGGAAAGCTATTACACGTTTATTAAAAGTGCAATCCACCAAAAATAAACATTAAACCAAGAAAAATAAAACCTCCTCCACCAACATAACCTTGAAAATTATTAACAGAAGAAAGAGAAGTATTTTTTGGTCGTTTTGAAGTATACCAAATCACCACTATTCCAAAAAGAATCATTAAAACACCGATTCCTATCTCTTTCATCTTTTGTGTTTAAAATATTTATCAAATAATTAGAATAGTTGGCATTATTGATTACTAAAAGTGTAATCCACCACAAATATACATTATACCCCCTATAATAGAAAGAACTCCAAAAGTATAACCTTGAAAGTTATTAACAGAAGAAAGAGTCGTGTTTTTTGGTCTTTTAGATGTATACCAAATCACCGCTATTCCAAAAAGAATAAATAAAACTCCAATCCCAATGTCTTTCATATTTTCGTTTTTCAAATAATCAAGCTAATTTAAATAAAAAAAATCCCGATTTCTCGGGATTTTCTATAAATAGTTCGAAATTTTATTTCAATTTCTTTTTGATCGCTACTTCGTGGAACGCTTCGATAACGTCTCTTTCTTCGATGTCATTGTATCCTTTTATTTGAATACCACAATCGTATCCTTTGGCAACTTCTTTCGCATCGTCTTTGAAACGTTTCAGTGCCAATAGTTCTCCGGTAAAGACTACCACACCTTCTCTAATGATACGGATTTTGGCATTTCTGGCGATTTTTCCGTCCATAACCATACAACCTGCGATAGAACCCACTTTCGAGATTTTGAAAATCTCTCTGATTTCGGCAGTTCCCAGAATTTCTTCTTTCATTTCTGGAGCAAGCATTCCTTCCATCGCATCTTTCAAGTCGTCGATTGCGGCGTAAATGATAGAATAATAACGGATATCAATTTCTTCTTTGTCGGCTAATTGTCTCGCATTTCCTGCAGGACGAACATTAAATCCGATAATAATCGCATCCGAAGCAGAAGCCAACATTACATCAGTTTCAGTAATCGCTCCAACACCTTTATGTATAATATTGATTTGAATTTCTGGAGTAGATAATTTAGAGAACGAATCAGACAAGGCTTCAACAGAACCATCCACGTCACCTTTAAGGATGATGTTCAATTCTTTAAATTGACCCAATGCTATTCTACGTCCAATTTCATCCAAAGTAATATGTCGTTGTGTACGAACCGATTGTTCACGCATCAATTGAGAACGTTTTGAAGCAATTTGTTTGGCTTCTTTTTCGTCTTCAAAAACGTTGAACTTATCACCAGCAGTCGCCGCACCATCTAAACCTAAAACAGAAACCGGAGTTGATGGACCTGCAACGGTCACAACATTTCCTCTTTCGTCATGCATGGCTTTAATTTTACCGTGGTGTTTTCCTGCCAACATATAATCCCCAATTCTTAAGGTTCCGTGTTGTACTAATATGGTAGAAACATATCCTTTTCCTTTATCCAAAAATGCTTCCACAACAGTTCCCTGTGCTGCTTTGTTTGGATTAGATTTTAAATCTAAAAGTTCGGCTTCTAATAAAACTTTTTCTAATAATTCTTTAACTCCTGTTCCAAATTTTGCCGAAATATCGTGAGATTGAATTTTTCCACCCCAATCTTCAACAAGTAAATTCATACCTGCTAATTTTTCTTTGATTTTCTCAACATTAGCATTTGGCTTATCAATTTTATTGATAGCAAATATAATAGGAACTCCAGCAGCTTGAGCGTGAGAAATTGCCTCTTTGGTTTGTGGCATAATATCATCATCGGCAGCCACTACAATAATAGCAATATCGGTAACTTGAGCACCACGAGCACGCATTGCGGTAAACGCTTCGTGACCCGGTGTATCAAGGAAAGCGATTTTTTGACCGTCTTCCAATGTTACTCCATAAGCACCAATGTGCTGTGTAATTCCTCCAGATTCACCAGCGATAACATTTTCTTTACGAATATAATCCAGCAAAGATGTTTTACCGTGATCGACGTGACCCATTACGGTTACTATTGGCGCTCTGAAAACTAAATCTTCTTCTTTGTCCGGTACAACTTGAATAGCTTCTTCAATATCAACTGTGATAAATTCAACTTCGTATCCAAATTCATCCGCAACAATGGTCAATGTTTCTGCATCAAGTCGCTGATTCATCGTAACCATGATTCCAAGTGACATACAAGTTCCAATAACTTTAGTAATTGGTACATCCATCATAATGGCGATTTCACCAACGGTTACAAACTCGGTAACTTTAATAGTTTTACTTCCTTCGTCTAACGCTCTTTGCTCATCATCCGATTTTTGACGGTGTGTATCTCTTTTGTCTCTTCTATATTTAGCTGCTTTCGATTTACCGCCTTTTCCTTGCAGTTTCTCTAAAGTCTCTCTAATTTGATTTTTAACTTCTTCTTCGGTAGGCTCAACTTTGGCTGTGATTGCAGGTCTTGCACCTTTTACAAAACCAGGTCTGGCACCTCTGTTGGCATTAAATCCTCCACCTCCAGCATTTGGAGTGATTTTGTTAGGGTTTGGTGCACCTGGAACACCAGGAGTTGCTGGCGGTCTTGGCACACCAGGTTTTGGAGCAATCCTTTTTCGTTTATTTTTATTGGCATTACTAGCCGCACTTCCGGGAGCTCCAGGAACACCAGGTTTGTTTGGAGTAATTTTAGGGTCTTCTTTTTTCTTTTTAGGCTTATTAAACTGAGATAAATCGATAGTTTGACCTGTCAATGTAGCTCCGGAAAGTTTTGTATATTTAGTTGTGATAGATTCCTCAACAGGAGCTTCTGGAACTACAGGAACTTCTTTTTTAGCTGGCGCAACTTCTTTTTTAATTTCTTTTATCTCTACAACAGGTTTAGCCTCTTTTTTGTCTGAAACCACTTTCTCTTGAACGGGTTCTTCTTTTTGAACAACTTCTTTTAAGATTGGTTTCTCCTGAGGAATTTTAGCAACTGGAGTTTCAATTTTTTCAACAATTGGCGCTGGTGTTGGTACAGGAGTTACAACTGCTTTTTTAGGATTAAGGTCAATGTTTCCTACGAGAACTGGCCCTGTAACATTCCCTTTGGCTTTAATAACTTCTTGGCTTTTTAACCGTTCTTCATCGTGTTTACGCTTGTCCTCGATTTCTTTTTCTCGTTCAATGCGCAACGCTTCCTTCTCTTTTCTCTTCTCTTCTCCTACTTCTTTTGAAGCTTCTTTATTCCCCTTGTCTCCAGCAAATTGATTTTGTAGGATATTAAATTCCGCTTCAGAAATTTTTGTGTTTGGGTTTGATTCAACAACAATCCCCTTATCTTTTAGATAATCCACAGCTCTTTCTAAAGAAATATTCAATTCCCTCAAAACTTTGTTTATTCTAATAACTTTCTCTTCAGACATAAAACCTTTTTAATATTACCTTCTTTATTGTTCCTCACACTAACTCTCTGCCGGAGAGGAAAAATAAGGTTTAAAATTTATTTTTTAAAGAATTGACTAGCTATCAAATTCTTCTTTTAGTATTCTCATTACATCTAGAATCGTTTCCTCTTCTAGGTCAGTTCTTCTCACTAAATCATTTACATCTTGTTTCAAAATACTTTTTGCAGTATCCAACCCAATTTTTGCAAATTCTTCGATAACCCATTCTTCAATTTCATCTGAAAACTCTGTTAATTCAACATCATCTTCATCTGCAGCAGCACCAGCAACATCTCCTTCACGAATAACGTCAAGTTCATATCCTGTTAATTGACCCGCCAATTTAATATTGTGCCCACCTCTACCAATTGCTTTAGAAACTTCTTCTAATTTCAAGAAAACTTCAGCTCTTTTTGTTTCTTCATTAATCTTAATAGAAGAAACTTTCGCAGGGCTCAATGCTCTTGTGATATACAATTGAATATTGCTGGTGTAATTAATAACGTCAATGTTTTCGTTTCCTAACTCACGAACAATTCCGTGAATACGAGATCCTTTCATTCCCACACAAGCACCAACTGGATCAATTCTATCATCATAAGAATCTACGGCAACTTTTGCTTTTTCGCCAGGAATTCTCACCACGTTTTTCACCATAATCAAACCGTCAAAAACTTCTGGAATTTCTTGTTCGAATAATTTTTCCAAGAACTTTTCAGAAGTTCTGGACATAATTATTTGAGGTTTATTTCCTTTCAATTCAACACTTTCAATGATTCCACGAACATTATCTCCTTTACGGAAAAAGTCAGAAGGAATTTGTTTTTCTTTTGGCAAAATAATTTCGTTGCCTTCATCGTCAATCAAAATAACGACTCTCGGACGAACATGGTGTACTTCGGCAGTGTAAATTTCGCCAATTAAATCTTTAAATTGTTTGTAAAGATTTGTATTGTCATGTTCGTGAATTTTAGAAATCAAGTTTTGGCGTAAAGCCAAAATAGCTCTTCTTCCTAAATCGATTAATTTCACTTCTTCCGAAACTTCTTCTCCAATTTCGAAATCGGGTTCGATTTTTCTTGCTTCGGTTAATGTAATTTCTTCATTTTCTAAATCTAAATCATCATCAGCAACGATAACTCTTCTTCTCCAGATTTCCATATCGCCTTTATCAGGATTGATGATAATGTCAAAATTATCATCTGAACCAAATTTTTTCTTCAATGCATTTCTAAATACATCTTCTAATATCGCCATAAGCGTTACACGATCAATAAGTTTATCGTCTTTAAACTCTGAAAATGAATCGATTAATGCTAAATTTTCCATGCCAACTAATTAATTAAAATGTTACTGTAACAATTGCTTCTTTTATTTCTGTATAAGGTATTTCTTGTCTTTTTTGAACCGTTTCTTTTCCTTTTCCAATTTTTTTTGGCTCTCTGGCTTTCCACGACAAAATTATAAAATTATCATTAGCTTCAACTAATTCTGCTTCAATAGTTTCGGTTGCTAATTTTACTATTAATGTCCTCCCAACGTTTTTCTTGTATTGTCTTACCATTTTTAATGGCGATCCAACTCCTACCGAGGCAACTTCTAAAGAAAAATCTTGTTCTTCTCTGTCTAAATTATTCTCGATTACACGGCTAATGTCAATGCAATCCTGCAAAACCACTCCGTTATCGCCGTCTAAAGTCACGATAATTTTAAAACTGTCGGTAATTGTCAAATCTACCAGAAAAACAGAAGGTTTCTCTAATAATCCCTCAATTAATAAACCGTTTACCTTTTCTTTAAATGTCATATTTTATAAAAAGAGGCACGCTATGCGTGCCTCATTATCTAGTTTTTTAATAAATAACTGTGCAAATATAGTGTTTTTTTTATAAATCAAAAATGATTGTTTTATGTTAAAAAATTTTGTAAATTTAATCTCCCAAATATTGCGTCCAGTTTATCAAATAATTTGAAACTTTTTTAATTATGAAACGGATTTTAATACCAGTTGATTTTTCTGAATATTCAGAAGAAGCTCTAAAAGTAGCGGCACAAATTGCCCGAAAGAACAATAGTGAACTCGTTTTGTTGCACTTATTGGAATTACCACACCAAGCAAATGCCTTAATTGGAAGCGGCAGTAGCATTCCCGAAATTATGTTTTTTAAAAACAAAGCAATTGCCAAACTGGAAGAATTAATGGATGCAGACTATTTAAAAGGAATTAATGTGTCTGAAGCCATTGAGTTTAAAAATGTATCCGAAGGTATTATTGACGCAAGTATAAAAAATGATGTCAATTTAATTGTAATGGGCTCACACGGAACATCCGGATTTAAAGAATTACTTGTTGGTTCCAATACCGAAAAAGTCGTTCGTTTCTCTAATATTCCTGTTTTAGTTATTAAAAAAAAGGCGAAAGAATTTAAATCAAGAAACTTTGTCTTTGCCTCAGATTTTTCAAAAGAAACTCGAAAACCATTCAGAAAAATGATTGAATTTGCGAAAATTTTCGATTCAAATCTGTTTTTAGTAATGATTTGTACACCCAATAGCTTTAAAACCACCACTGCTGCCGAAAGAACCATGAGTGATTTCATTGCTAATTTTGATATCGAAAACTATTCTACCCACATATATAATGATACTAATGTAGAAAACGGAATCATTAATTTTGCTAATAGCGTAGATGCAGATTTAATAGGTATGTGCACTCATGGAAGAACTGGGTTGGCTCATTTTTTTAATGGAAGCATCGGTGAAGAATTAGTAAATCACGCTGTAAAACCTGTGATAACTTTCAAAATGTGATTTATGTAGGAAGAAAAACCCGTTAAATCAAGGTAAAACTATTTGTAATTTTGCCTGAAGATCTTTTAAAAAACAATAAAAACGTTTTCATATACAATTTTGCATAAAAAAACCTCTCAATACTTGAGAGGTTTTTTGTTGGTCTACCAGGACTCGAACCTGGAAAGACTGCACCAAAAACAGTTGTGTTACCATTACACCATAGACCAATTGCATTGCTGTTAAGCGAGTGCAAATTTAATATAAATTTTAGTTTCTACAAATTTTTATTCCTTTTTATCAAAAAACTTTTCCATTACTCAGATAGATTATAGAATTTTTTTATCCAACGCATCTCCTTTTATAGTTTCACCAATAAGTTTAAAAATAAATAAACCCTTGTAGTCGATACATATAGCCTACATCAACTACAACACGAAAGGATTAGTAAAGTAGAAAGGCATTAATTTATCTTCGAGTATTTATTAAGCTGCAAGTTTTGTGTTTGTTTAAAAAGTCAGTTAGATATTTTCCAAACTTAAACGACTTGAAAAATTAATGGTTGTTTAATAATTCTTCTTTTTCATAAGACTGTAAAATTTCAAAATTCAACAAAAAAAATGAGGTTTTAAAAACCTCATTTTTTTGATTTATAAAGTGTATCGTTTAGGACTTTATAATATTACTTTTTCTTAAAAGTGCGGATATAATTAACAATGTCCCATCGCTGATCATTAGTTAAATCTTTTAATGGCATAGGTCGTCTTCCTTCAGATATTTTCCAAAACAATTCACCGTCTGATTGTTTCTGGATTGCATCAGAGCCTAAATCTGTTACTTTTTTTTGAACTTTCTCTGCCTTCAAACCATCTCCATTACCTCTTTTTCCATGGCATCGAACACAATCTATCTGATAAGAATTTTTTCCTCTTTCAAGCGAAGAGGCATCTGCAGGAAATGGATTTTTCATATTCATAGCTGTTTTGGGAACATTCCAAGGCGCTAGATGTTGGGCAGAAGCAATTGACACAAACATCAATGCAATTACAATGAATACTAATTTTGTAACGATTTTTTTTTGAGAATTGTTTTTCATAATATTGATTTTTAACAAAATTGATTAAAAACAAAATTGATTAAAAAAAACCGTAGGATTACACAAACGCTTTTTTAAAAATCATACACAAATTTACACAATTTATAGGATTAAGACATCATAAAAAAGTACTTTTTTATCTATATATTGTAAGATTTTTAGGCAAATAACTTATTTTCATACGCAAATAAAAAGAGGATAAAAAGGTGTTAATTAAGAACTTAAACAAAAATGAACACATAACAATAGTAATTGTTGCGTAGCCTATTCAAAATTTTAAAATAAGAGTTAGAAACAACCTCTTTAAAAGCAATTTAAACAAGGTTTATTTAAAGGAAAATCTTAACTTCATAATAGTACTTTGATTATTAATTGGTATATGTAATAAACTATAATCATCAATTACTGCACAAAAGATTCTTGCGGCAATGAGGATACCCAAAATATTTTAGTTATATCAAATTTGTTTTTTAGAAATTATTGTTAATGCTCGTGTCATTACATAAAAAAACATTTTCTTTGTATCTCAAAAAAA
>JAEMQE010000136.1 GCA_022758945.1 Lentimicrobium sp.
TTGTGTAATGTTAGGTTCACTTTTGGCCGGAACCAAAGAATCTCCAGGCGAAACCATTATTTTCGAGGGAAGAAAATTCAAATCCTATCGTGGAATGGGTTCTGTTGAAGCGATGGAAGGTGGTTCGAAATACCGTTATTTTCAAGATGTGGAAGATGATGTCAAGAAATTGGTTCCCGAAGGAATCGTGGGTCGTGTACCTTACAAAGGAGAATTGGAAGAAAGTATGCAACAATTCATTGGCGGACTTCGTGCCGGAATGGGGTATTGTGGTGCCAAAGATGTTCCAACCTTGCAAGATACCGGGCGTTTTGTTCGCATCACCTCCAGCGGAATAACCGAAAGTCATCCTCATAATGTAACGATTACCAAAGAAGCTCCGAATTATTCGAGATAGTTTTAATTCAAGTTTTAAAATACAAAAGGTGCAAGATTCGTTTCTTGCGCTTTTTTTGTTTCGAAATATATTTTATTCCAACTTATCCAAATCCGATAAAGTATAAAATCGCATATGATTGCGTTTGATGTATTTGCAAATATATTCTAAAGTAGCGTCTTTCGTCTGATAATCTCCCGTCACATTTTCAACGGTTTTGTGGCTATTGAGAATCAAAATCTTATCATTTTTCTTAGCATAATCCAATAATTTCAGAAGATGAGGAATGTTGAAGTGATTGTGTGTATCATCAATACTAAAACTATAAACTAGATTAGATTCATTGAAATAGCAGCCTTGTTTTGCGGCATTTTCCTCACAAAAAGCGCGTCCTCTTATAATTTTGAATTTTTGCAATAAAGCAGCATCTAATTTTTCGTTTCTAGCACCATAGGGGTACGCAAAGGAGGTGACTTTCAGTCCGTAAAAGTTCATTAATTTCAACATTGGATCGATTTCCTGATGCATATATTCATTGATAGTGTGAACACGGATATAGTCAACAGCATTGATGTGATTGAGGGTATGACCCGCAATTTCGTGTCCTTCTTTTTGTAATTCAAGGAGTTTTAGAATTTGGTAATGCTTTAATCGGTTGATTTTACAAACACAAAAAGTACCTTTCCAAGAATATTTCTTCAATTTTTGGTTGGTCGCATACCACTCATTGATATAGGCATCATCAAAGGACAAAATCACCCCCGCACGGTAAGGCTTGATTTCGGGTTTTTCTTTTTCACAAGATTGTAAAATTAAAAAAGCACAAAGTAATTGTGTTATTAGAAAATACTTCTTCATCTTTACATTCTATTTATAACCATCTTTTTGTTAAATCCCCAAGAAATTACTTGGTGTAATTTGCATCAATTCAGCTTTGATTTCATCGGAAACTTCAAGTGTGCCAATAAATTCGTGAATCGAATCTTTAGTAATTGCTTCATTGGTTCTCGTCAATCCTTTCAAGGCTTCATACGGATTTGGATAGGCTTCACGACGTAAAATGGTTTGAATTGCTTCGGCAACAACAGCCCAGTTTTTCTCTAAATCTTCGTGGAATTTTGGCTCATTCAATAGTAATTTATTCAGGCCTTTTAAAGTAGCTTCAAAAGCAATTAGTGTATGGCCAATAGGCACTCCAATATTTCTCAAAACAGTGCTATCTGTCAAATCACGTTGCAATCTTGATAATGGTAATTTAGCTGAAAGATGTTCGAAAATTGCATTTGCCATTCCTAAATTTCCTTCGGAATTTTCAAAATCAATTGGGTTTACTTTGTGAGGCATCGCCGATGAACCAATTTCTCCCGCCTTGATTTTTTGTTTGAAATATTCCATTGAAACATAAGTCCAAATATCTCGGTCTAAGTCAATAACAATGGTGTTGATTCTTTTCAATGCATCAAAAAACGCAGCAAAATGATCGTAATGTTCGATTTGTGTAGTCGGGAAGGAGTGATGCAAGCCCAAGATTTCTTCAACGAAATTTCCTCCGAATTTTTTCCAGTCAATTTGTGGATACGCCACGTGATGAGCATTGTAATTTCCTGTTGCTCCACCAAATTTAGCTGCAAATGGCACGTTGAACAATAAACGCATTTGCTCTTCCAGACGTTCTACAAAAACACCAATTTCTTTGCCCAAACGTGTTGGTGAAGCCGGTTGGCCGTGTGTTTTGGCCAGCATTGGAATAGTTGCCCATTCGATACTTAAATCTTTTAATTTGGAAGTTAAAGTAATCAAAGAAGGCATATATACTTTCTCGAAAGCCTCTTTGGTCGAAAGCGGAATTGCTGTATTGTTGATGTCTTGTGAAGTCAGTCCAAAGTGGATGAACTCTTTGTATTGCGACAATCCCAGTTTTTCGAAAGCGTCTTTTATAAAATATTCCACGGCTTTTACATCGTGATTGGTCACTTTTTCGGTTTCTTTTATCCAAAGTGCATCTTCGGTAGAAAAGTTTTTATAAATATTGCGTAAACTTTCGAATACATTCGGGTTTACATCTTTTAGTTGAGGTAATGGAATTTCGCAAAGAGCAATAAAATATTCAATTTCTACCAATACGCGGTATTTGATTAAAGCTTCCTCGGAGAAAAATTTTGAAAGTGAACTGGTTTTGCTTCTATATCTGCCGTCAATAGGCGATACTGCGTTTAATTCGTTTAATGTAGTCATTGTTGTTGTGTTGTTTTGAAGCGCAAAAATAGTTATAAGTTATAAGTTTTGAGTTATGTGTTGGATGTTTTTTTGTCATTTCGACGAAGGAAAAATCACATACCGAGAGCAACTAATGCGATTTCTCCCTGCGGTCGAAATGACAAATAGGTCTATTCTACTTTGTCATTGCCATTGAAATTGCTATTGTTATATCAGTTTTTTAAGTTCTTTTTGAACGATTTCCATTCCTTTTGAGCCAGTTGTAGCAATTACTTTGATGTCATTTTGTAAATTATAAATTGATGCCGGTTTTGGATCTATATAAAAAACAGGAATCGTTACGTCAGCAAAATTCATCAGACTTGCTGCCGGATAAACCTGCAATGAAGTGCCAATGATAACAAGAATATTAGCGTTTTCAACAATTGTCACGGCTTCTTCTAAGGCAGGAACTTCCTCGCCAAACCAAACAATATGCGGGCGTAATTGATTTCCTTTGTCATCGACATCACCAAAATTCAAATCGGTTTCCCAATCCAGAATGTAGTTGCTATTTTTGGTGCTTCGCACTTTTAACAATTCGCCGTGAAGATGCAAAACATTCGAACTTCCAGCTTTTTCATGAAGATTATCCACGTTTTGGGTGATGATTTGCACCTCAAAATCATTTTCTAATTCTGCCAGAATTTGATGGCCTAAATTGGGTTGTACTTCTTTTAATTGCTGGCGCCTTTTATTGTAAAAGTCAAGAACCATTTTGGGATTTCTATGCCAACCTTCGGGTGTTGCCACGTCCATAACATTGTGTCCTTCCCAAAGTCCTCCGGCATCGCGAAAGGTTTTGATGCCACTTTCGGCACTGATTCCCGCTCCGGTTAAGACGACTAGTTTCTTTTTCATAATTTTATAATTGGACACAGATGAAACGGATTTTCAAACGCGGATTAAACGGAATTTCATAAAATTTTTAGAAAATAAAAGTAATCTTTTTTAGTATTTTTACCAAAAATAATTCCTCAAAATGATTGATCTCGATTATCTTCATTTTCTCGAAAACATCCTGACAGAAAATCGAAAAAATAAGTTTCTGAAAGTCTTGGAAAACAGAACCAAGCATTTTACCATTGCTGTGGAAGATATTTTCCAAATGCACAATGCCAGTGCCGTGATGCGCAGTTGTGAGATTTTTGGCATTCAGGAATTGAACGTGATTGAGCAGCGTTATGGCAAAAGTATCGATAAGGAAATTGCCATGGGAGCCCAGAAATGGGTTGATATTAATAAGTTTGATAATGTAGCAAATTGTGTGGAAACCCTGAAGAATAAAGGATACCAAATCATTGCCACAACGCCACACGAGAATGATTGTTTGTTGGATGATTTTGATATTTCGAAACCCAGCGCTTTGTTTTTTGGAACAGAAAGAGACGGATTGTCTGAAGAGATATTACAAAAAGCAGATGGTTTCCTTAAAATTCCGATGGTGGGTTTTACTGAAAGTCTGAATATTTCGGTTTCGGCGGCAATTATCATTCAAAATCTGATGAACCGACTTCGAAATTCTGATATTGATTGGCATTTAACCGAAGAAGAAATCCTGATAAAGAGATTGGCTTGGACCAAGAATTCTATAAAAGACATCAAAAGAATAGAGGAAAGGTATTTTTCTGAATTATAAAACATGCCCCAAAATTCTAGATTTTTTATCGACAAACAACATAGCCCTTGTAATTTAAAGAGTATTTTATCCTTTCAACGATTTTAATATTTTTAGTTGAATAATGTTTATACGTTTGATATGAAATTTTTAAACATATCATTTCATGGGAACGAAAAATATATTTAGCACTACCTATAGACAAGATTATTTCCAAGGATATTCAAATGGTCAGAATCCATTTCTGCAAATTGACAGCAAAAAAAACAGTGTAGCTTTTATTTCCGGATTTAATTCCGGGAGGATGGATTATGAGGAAATGAACGGTCAAATTTCTAAAGGAATTCCTCCGCGTACGGTTACCATTAAAGTTTTGGAAGAATTTCTTCTGGCTGGTTTGCTTGGGTTAAGTATTGAAGATACGGATGATTATACAACCTTCCAACTTAATATAATAGCAAAATGGTATCAAAGTGGTGTTGAGAAATATGATCCAAGTCAAAGTACCTATCTTTTCGACATTCTTGAAAATATAGGGATTCAGATAGATTAAGTTTATTTTGGAGGTCAGTTTATTTCTTCTTCAAAATCTTATATTCTTCATAACAGCCACTTATAGCATCCAGAATTTGCAGGTCATTGGCGGTTTTTACAAACGATTCGGAGTAATTGCAGCGTTCGAGAATTTCGGCAATTTCCTTTTTGTCCACACCCAGAAGTGCGGCAATGGTTTCGCGATCGTATTTGGTTTCCAGAAGATTTCGAACGGTATCGTCCTTCTTCATTTCTTTCAACCTTTTGAGTTCAGTGGGTTTTTTGCCAAAGAAATTATAAAGTGCATCAGCAGGATTGAAGATAGAACCCATCACTTTTCCGAAAGCATTTGGCGAATATTCTCCTGCTTCATAGCCTTCTGTCAAGCCCGAAATGCTGTAACGATAGTTTTCTTTTACAGGAATCAATTTTGAATCCACTTCGATATAACCGGTTAAATTATAGCGCCCAACAACGACTTCTTCGAGCGCATAGGCTTTTTCGGTCAGTTGAATGGTAGTAGTTTTGGTTTTTACCCAGTCATTAGTAACTCTAATTCTCAGGGATTGAAAACCAATACAACTGATATGCAAAGTGTCATTTACGGAAACAGCAAGTACAAAATTACCTCTGTCGTCTGTAGTTGTACCTCTGACTTTATTGATGTTGATGATATTTACATTTGGTAAGGGAAATTTCGTGTTGTCGTTGATAATAGTCCCAGTAACGGTTTGAACTGGTTCAATGACTTGCGAAAAAGCTGTTGAGGAGAGTATTAAAAAAAAGAAAACTACAAAATATTTCATAAACTGATTTAAAACTTTAAAAGTAATAAAACGGGATTAAATATTTTGTAGTTTCAGTATAATTATAAGAAAATTAACAAAAGGTGTTAACTTCTTCTTGGTCTTCTTTCTCTTGGAGCGTCACCAAAGCTTTCTGAACGTCTTGCTGGTCTTTCTGAGGAACCACCGTCACGTCTTGGAGCTTCTGAAGATCTTGCAGGTCTTTCAGAGAAACCACTTGTTCTTGGAGCTGATGCGCTTCTTGGTCCAAAGCCACCTTCTCTTGGGGCTGAGCTTCTGTCGCTTCTAAATCCACCACCAGAACCTTCACGTCTTGGAGCAAAGTTTCCTTCTCTTCTTGGAGCTGAACTTCTTTCGCCACCGGAACGACCTCCGCCAAAACCACCAGAACTTCTTCCGTTGTGATCGCGTCTTCCGCCACCGTCGTTTTTAGAAATTTCTACATTGATACGACGTCCTTCTAATTGTACGTTGTTCAATATTTCCATTACTTTATCCGTATGTTCTGGGTCGGTGTTAAAGAAAGAGAAACCTTCTTTTACATCTACTTTGAAAACGTCATCACGACCTAAGTCTAATGTTTCTTTCAAATAATCTTTCAAGGACATCCAGTCGAAATTGTCTCTGGAACCAATGTTTACAAAGTATCTTGTAGCACCGCCATTGTTGTTTTCTCTAGGAGCTCCATCTCTGTCATCGCGTTCTCTTCTTTCAGAACCTGAAGATTGAGAAGAAAGATCTCTTGTTTTCTTGTAGTAATTGATAAAACGGTTGAATTCAACCGAAACCATTTTCTTGATTAAATCTTCTTTCGACAATCCTTCTAATACATTGTTGATAGCCGGAAGATAGTTGTCAATTTCGTGATCTACTTCGGTATCTTTAATCTTATTCGCTAAGTGCAACAACTGAATTTCGCAGATTTCGATTCCAGATGGAATGGTTTTTTCTTCGAATTTCTGTTTGATGATTCTTTCGATAGAAGAAATTTTGCGAATTTCACTTTTCGTTACAATAACGATAGAAGTTCCCAATTTTCCAGCACGACCCGTACGACCTGAACGGTGTGTATAGGTTTCGATTTCGTCGGGCAATTGATAGTTTACTACGTGAGTAATATTATCCACGTCAATTCCACGAGCAGCAACGTCAGTAGCTACAAGCATTTGGATTTGACGACCACGGAACGATTTCATAACTCCATCGCGTTGTGCTTGAGATAAATCTCCGTGCAAAGCGGCAGCGCTGTACCCATCTTCAATTAATTTTTCGGCAACAGCTTGTGTATCACGTTTTGTTCTACAAAAAACTACGGAGAAAATGTCTGGATTAGCATCGGCCAATCTTTTTAGCGCTTCGTAACGATCACGTGCATTTACCAAATAGAATTCGTGAGAAACTGTAGCAGAACCCGAGTTCTTAGTTCCAACAGTGATTTCTAGTGGGTTGTGCATAAATTGTTTCGCAATTCTAGCTACTTCTGCTGGCATTGTAGCCGAGAATAACCAAGTGCTTTTTTCATCTGGCGTAGTCGAAAGGATGTTTACGATGTCTTCGTAGAAACCCATATTCAACATTTCGTCTGCTTCGTCAAGGATGCAATAATTAATCTGAGTAATGTTTACCAATCCTCTGTTAATCATGTCCTGCATTCTACCTGGAGTAGCCACAATAATTTGCGCACCTCTTTTGATGTCTCTAGCCTGTTCTGTAATACTTGCACCACCATAAACAGCCACTACATTAATACCTTTTTCGTATTTGGAGTAGTTTTTAATCTCGTTTGTAATCTGCAAACATAGTTCGCGGGTAGGTGATAAAATTAACGCCTGTGTATTTCTATTGTTAGCATCAATTTTTTGAATGACTGGAAAACCAAAAGCTGCCGTTTTCCCTGTCCCTGTCTGAGCCAACGCAACTAAATCTGTGTCTTGTTCCAATAATAGGGGAATCGCTTTCTCCTGTACTTCGGTCGGATTCTCAAATCCTAGATCGATAATCGCACGTTGTAGCGATTCACTCAATCCTAATTGTTCAAATTTATTCATATGTATTTTTAAAATTTGGCGCAAAGGTACGTTGAATAAATGAGATAATCTAATGGGTAATTTAGATTTAAGGTTTTATTGGTAATTGAAAATCAATTAGTTAGTTTTTCAAGAAGGTTATGAGTTGTTCTGTCGCCTTGCCACGATGGCTGATAGTTCCTTTTTCTTCGAGAGAAAGTTGTGCAAAAGTAACCTCATAACCTTCTGGTTTAAAGATAGGATCGTAGCCAAAACCCTGATTTCCTGTTTTTTCCAAAGTAATTTCGCCACGGGCAATTCCTGTAAAAAGGTGTTGTTTGCCGTTTAAGTTTAATGCGATTACAGTTTTGAACTGTGCATTTCTATTGGTTTCATTATTTAAAGCCTCCAATACTTTATTCATATTATCATCGGAGTTGCGTTGTTCTCCTGCATATCTTGCTGAGAAAACACCTGGTTCACCGTTTAAGGATTCCACTTCCAATCCGGTATCGTCGGCAAAACAATCGTAACCGTATTTTTGGGTGACGTAATTGGCTTTCATAATGGCATTTTCTTCAATAGTAGCTGCTGTTTCTGGAATTTCTTCAAAACAGCCAATACTTTCGAGGCTTATAATTTCGATAGTAGAAGGAAGCATTTGCTGCACTTCGAGGATTTTATTTTTGTTATTAGTGGCAAAAACGAGTTTCATTTTTTGGTTTAGAATTGATGAATGACAAAGATACAACCTTTTGAAAATAATTTAATTTTTCAAGTGGAAGAGAATAAAGGTCCTTTTCTTTTGAATTAGATTTCTTTAGATATTTAAAAATATATAAGTTTTACCTTATTATTCATCATTATTGTGAGTAGATAAACAGACAAACTTTTGGATTATGCATTTTTTACTTATTATTGTATGCTAACTAAACTAATAATACAATGAAAAAAATAAGTATTTTATTTCTTTTGACTCTAATTTTAGGAACTGTTTTTGTTTCCTGCACTAAGGATATTAGTGGTCCGGTAGATATGAATTATATTGAAGGAAAATGGAATTTTAACAAATCTACAGCATCTTCAAGCGGGTTTACCATTCCTTATTCAACTGATTATTTTAAAAATGAGGATGGATGCACTAAAGACTACATTGAACTTCTTCCGGGCGGAATTGTGAAATACGGTAATTATAAACCAAATTGTGTATTTGAAGAACGACTAGGAACCTGGTCGCAAAGTGGAAATAGTATCATAATTTCGGTTACAGGTTCTAGTTTTAATGGGACTTTTAAGGTTGCAAGTCTTTCGGCAGCCGAGTTAATATTGCAAATTGATGGAACTTATGATGGAAAATCAGGAACTTTTAATCTGTATTTCACGAAGTAATAATTGGAGAAAATAGAGTCTCTTAATTTAGTGTTAAATAATTGAAAAGCA
>JAEMQE010000229.1 GCA_022758945.1 Lentimicrobium sp.
GAAGATATAACAAACAAAGAGGTAATAATGTTTTTAATTCTCATGATTAGGATATTATTTTAAAGTAAAATTTAACAAAAACTTGTAAGCAAATGTATATAATAAAAATTATAAATGTAGATTTGTAGTCCTTAAGAATTTTTATTTCTTATGAATATGAATTAATTTATTATTAAATATGAAAAAAATTATTATTAGCACATTATTTGTAATGCAAGTAGTGTTTGCTTTTGGACAATCTAATACTGGTGTTGCTGGTAAAGTGGTCGACTCCAAAACACAGAAACCAATGCAAAGTGTTATTGTATCGATTCAAAACACAAATTTAATGCAACTTACAGACTCAAACGGAAAATTCTCTTTTGATAAAGTGGAAGTTGGAAATCAATTATTACGTATTAGAACTAATGGTTACAAAGAACAATTACTTCAAATTGAAATTACCGAAGGGCAACTATTAGATTTAGGTGTTGTAGTTTTAGAAGAAGACATCACTCAAGAAAAACAATCGGTGTTAATTGCCCTTACTGATAATGATTTAAGCGATGACAATAGTGGTTCCGAAAGTACTGCAGGTTTGCTTCAAGCATCAAAAGACATCTTTTTGCAAGCAGCTGCGTATAATTTTGGCGCAACTAGATTTAGCGTAAGAGGTATTGACAATGAATACTCAAATGTAATGATAAATGGTGTCACAATGAACCGTGTTTCCGATGGAAGACCACAGTATGGCGACTGGGGAGGTTTAAATGATGCCACTCGAAATCAGGAATTCACAAATGGCTCGGCTCCATCTGATTACGCTTTTGGTGCAATCGCTGGTACACAATTTATAACTACCCGAGCATCCGTTTATAGACCCGGAACAAGAATTTCTTACCTAAACACGAACACCAATTATAGTGATAGAGTTATGGCAACTCACGCTTCGGGAATGGATAAAAATGGCTGGGCTTATGTTATTTCTGGTGGAAGACGTTGGGCTCAAAATGGGTATTACGAAGGAACTACTTATGATGCAAATTCTTTGTTTGCCAGTGTAGAAAAGAGAATTAATGACAAACACAGCATCAACTTTACCTCGATTTATGCACAAAATAAAAGAGGCAAAAATTCTCCAAATACCGCAGAACAAACTGATTTAGCAGGTGAAAAATACAATTCTTATTGGGGTTACCAAGAAGGCGAAAAAAGAAATTCAAGAGTTAAAAAAACCGAAGAGCCTATGTTTATGTTGGCTCACTATTGGAAAGTTAGTCCAAAAACAAACATAAATACTACAGTTTCTTACCAAATAGGTGAAATAGGAAATAGCCGTATAGATTACACAAAATCGGACAATCCTGATCCTACATATTACAGAAAATTACCAAGTTATTGGACTAATTATTTTGATGCTAATCATAATTATGTTGGTAACACTCCTGAATATATTGCAAAAGCAGAACAACAAAAAGCTCTTTTTCTAGACAATAAGCAATTAGACTGGAAAGATATGTACAGAATCAATCAAGAAAATGTTGCAAATGGTAGCCGTATGGTTTTGTACGAAGACAGAAGCGATGAAAACATAGCTACATTCAATACGAGATTGAACTCTCAGCTTTCGGATAATGTTATATTAATTGCTGGGGCAAATTATTTAGATTCTAAAACAAAGAATTTCAAAAATATGATTGACCTTTTAGGAGGAACATACTTTACAGACGTTAGTACTTTTGGAAAAGGAGATCAACAGCAATCAGATTTGAACAATCCAAATAGAACCTTGGGAGTTGGCGAACATTATGGATACAATTATAACATTGATGTTACTAGATTAGATGCTTTTACCCAATTTAAATTTACATACAAGAAAGTAGATTTTTATCTTGCCCAATCCTTTTCACGTTCAAGCTATCAAAGAGATGGTTTGTATAAAAACGGTTATTATCCAGACAATTCTTATGGAAAAAGCGATAAAATTTACTTCGACAACTTTGGTTTCAAAGGAGGATTGACTTATAAATTAACAGGAAGAAATTTTATTGACTTCAACACCATTTATATGACCAAAGCTCCAAACTCTAAAGATGTATTCCCAAATTCTCGTGCAAATAATGAAATAACTCCAGATATCACTAACGAAACCATTAAAGGTGTAGATTTAAGTTATATTGTTAAAGCTCCAAAATTTAAAGCTCGTTTTACAGGATATTTCTCTGAAACATTAAACTCAACCGACATTAGTTTCTATTATGCAGATGCTGTAGGAGGAAATGGTGCTTTTGTATCAGAAGTTGTAACTGGAGTGAACAAAAAAAACAGAGGAATAGAAGCTGGTCTTGAATACCAACTAACCTCAACCATCAAAGTTACCGGAGTTGCCGCTTATGGAGAATATACCATAACAAATAATCCAAATGTAACCGTGACTGATGATGCATCAGCAACTACAACTGATTTAGGAAAAGCAGCTTTTATGGGATTGAAACAAGCCGGAATGCCACAACAAGCCTACTCTGTTGGAATAGAATACAGAGATCCCAAATTTTGGTGGATTGGTGCAAATGCTAATTATATAGCTGATAATTATCTTGACATATCGGCAATTAGAAGAACTTCTAACTATTATAACTATGATGCTACAACAAATTATAGACCAATAGATCAAGCATTGGCAGATAGTTATTTGAAACAAGAAAAATTTGACTCTTTTTACCTGGTTAATTTAATAGGTGGAAAATCTTGGAGATTTAAAGAAAAAACTTTGGGGCTTTTTGCTAACGTAAATAATGTTTTTGATATTACTTATAAAACTGGCGGTTTCGAACAATCAAGAAATTCTAATTATACCACAGATTATGAAGACCATCAAAGTGGTTCTTATGGCAAATTTTCGCCAAAATACTTTTATGGTTACGGAAGAACGTATATGGTAAATGTTTATTTAACCTTTTAAAATTAATCATTATGAAAAATAAAATCAAAAATATATGTGTCATTATTGCATCAGCTGGATTGTTAACAAGCTGTGTGAATGATACATTTAACACCCCAGTTCAAGACGCTTGTGTTAGTCCTGGATTGACAAAAACCAAAACAATTGCAGATATTTATGCCATTGCTAAAAACCCTGTGGCAACACCGCCAAGCATAGTTCCAAACACGCCAACTTACACCGCTGACGATATCATCGAAGCTTATGTGGTTTCAAGTGATGAAGGAGGGAATTTTTATAAAAGCATGTATTTCCAAGCTGTTGATGGCTCTAAAGGATTTAACCTTTCTGTTGATGAAGTAAATGCTTATACCAAACATTTTCAACCCGGTAAAAAAGTATTTTTAAAACTAAAAGGTTTGGCTTATGCAAATCCAACTAGTTATGGTGTTGGTTTAATTTTTGGTGCAAAACCTACAGAGCAATATGCTGTTGATAGATTGTCAGGTTTAGAATATAAAAACTATTTAATTCCTTCTTGCGATGTTGTTAGCGAAGACGCTATTGTTCATAAAATCACATTAGCTCAAGCTTTCAGCGATACTTATTTGAATACTTTGATAGAAATTGATAATGTACAATTTACTGACGAAGCAGCAGGTGGAACTTATGACTCAAATTTAACAGACACTTATGATTCCAGTATTTATATTACAGACGGAGGCGCCAAAACTTTAACCATTAGAACTAGTAGATTTGCTAATTTTGCAGGTTCTAAAGTTCCTACTGGAAAAGGAAAAATAAGAGGTGTGTTGACTAAATACAACTCTACTTATCAAATTATTATGAGAACGGAAAGAGATGCAAATATGCCAAATCCAAGAGTCGATTATACTCCTGTAATTGTTGGGGCAAATTCAACGGTTTTCCCTGGAACTGTAAACGAAACTTTCGAAAGTTATACCTCTACTCCTTCACAAACTAATTTTCCAAATTATATAAACGATGCGGCAATTGGTTCGAGATATTGGGGAGTGATGACATTTAGTTCTAATAAATACATTCAAATGACCTCATTTGGATCTGGTGGAGCGAATAATACTTATTTATTTGTCCCAGTTAATATGACAGCAGCAAATAATTTTTCATTCAAATCGAATATGGGTTATTGGAATGGTGCAGTTTTGAATGTATATTATGTTTTGGCAACTGATTATACCGCTGGAGGAAAAGTAGATGTTAGTAAAATGGTTAATATTACTTCCAAGTTTACAATCCCGACAACTCCTACTTCTGGTTATGGAACTTCATTTACATCAAGTGGTGTTTATGCTATTCCGGCAACTGTAACGGGTAATGGTTATTTTGTATTTGAATATGCAGGAAATGCAAACGCTTTTCCAGCAGTAACTACTACCTTACAATTAGATAATATTACAGTGAATTAATTGTTTTTGAATAAATCTAAAAAGGCTTCCTCAATTTCGGAAGCCTTTTTTGTTTAATCATAATTGAAAAAATACTTGAAAACCCTTTAATTTAATGACTAACTTTGTTTTCCAAATTTATTTAAAAAATGAAAAATATCTTTACCCTACTTATTTTCCTTTTCACTTATGTTACCTACGGACAAGTGGTAATCAACGAATTGGATTGCGATACACCAAGCACTGACGACAAAGAATTTATCGAATTAAAATCAACAACGCCAAATTTTCCGCTTGATGGATATGTTTTGGTTTTCTTCAACGGAAATGTAGCTTCAAGTACAGCAAATAAAAGCTATTTCACCATCAGTTTAAACGGATTAACTACAGATGCAAATGGAATAATTCTCATTGGAAACACCCTTATTTCTCCTGTTCCAGAAAAAATATTTTCTGATAATTCTATCCAAAACGGACCAGATGGTGTTGGACTTTATCTAGGAAGCACCTCAGATTTTCCGTTAAATACATTGGCAACCACCACAAATTTAATTGATGCATTAGTTTATGACACGGGAACTACCCTAGTGCCAACGTTGCAATCCCTTCTGGGAGTTACTGTTCAAATTAACGAGAATGCTAACAGTTTACAAACTACACAATCCATTCAAAGAAAAAACGACGGAACATACGAAACCAAAGCCCCGACTCCCGGTGCCAATAACGACGGAAGCGGAATAATTTTTAACGGGATTACAATTGCTGTCAGCACTGTTGATAAAAATGAAGGCGACAGTTTTTCCATTACATTCACAACACAAACCAATGTTACGAATGATTTAACATTTACTTTTTCATTAAATAATGGAACATTCAACACTTCAGATTTTACCGGAAATACCACTGTTACTATTCCTACGGGTTCGAACACTTTTACAACAACTATTGCTTTAACAGATGATATTGTTGACGAAGGTGATGAGGTTTTAAAAATTAAATTTGGCACAATCCCTTCACAATACAATCGGTTAAATGACAATATTTTAATCCGTGTTATTGATAATGATTATGTAGTAGCGCCTTATGGAACGCCATTAAATCCAACCTATGGAATCGTTTCAAGCACTGCTCCAGCAGGATATTATGATTCTCTCGAAGGACTTTCTGGTGCTGCTTTAAAACAAGCCGTTCAGAACATTATAGCAAATCCAACCGTTGTTCACGCTCAAAATTATGGTGATATCATTGATATTCTAAAAAAAGCCGATCAAAATCCATTAAACAGTAACCAAGTTTGGTTGATGTATGTCGAAAAACCACGTTCAAAACTAGATTTTCAAGACACTGGAATCAACACCGGAAAATGGAATCGGGAACATATTTACCCACAATCTCGTGGCGGTTATACTGATGGAACTTCAAGTATTCCCGACGGAATAAATGTTTGGTTGCCTACAAATGCTGATGATATTCTTGCTGGTCACGGTGATGCACACCACATTCGAGCCGAAGATGGTCCAGAAAACAGCTTACGAAGCAATAAAGATTATGGATTAACCGGTTACAACGGACCAAGCGGAACAATGGGCTCTTGGAAAGGCGATGTGGCTCGTGCCGTTTTTTATATGGCCGTTCGTTACAATGCTTTGAGCGTTGTCAATGGCGATATTCCCGACACAACCGTTGGTCAATTGGGCGATTTAGCATCTTTATTATTGTGGAATGGTTTAGATCCTTCGGATGATTTTGAAATGAATAGAAATAATTATATTTACACTTGGCAAGTCAACAGAAATCCTTTTATTGATTATCCTGATTTGGCGAATTATATTTGGGGAGCAAAAGCGGGTCAGGTTTGGCATTTCAATTTGTCAACCAATGATTTTGCCAATCTGAAAGTAAATTTGTATCCAAATCCTGCTAAAAAAACAATTACCATTTCAGGTTTGAATGAAATGGCAACAATCGAAATTTACAATACCATTGGAGCGAAAATGTTGGAAAAAAATTTCACAGGAGAAACTAAATTGAATATCGATTTTCCTTCAGGAATTTATTTTGCTAAAATAAATTCAGGAGATAAAACCGTTGTAAAAAAAATATTAATTGAATAAAATATGCAGACTATTCGATTTGCTTTTATAAATAGAAAGGCTGTTTTTTATAAACTTCTAATGCTTATTTTTGTTTTACAATTTTCCAATATTCAAGCGCAAACACCCATGAAAATTCCGCCTAGTTTACAAAAAGGAGATACAATAGCTATTTTGGCAACAGCCCGAAAAAACATCGACGACAATCTAAATCCAGCTATAGATTTATTGCACAGTTGGGGATTGGAAGTCGTAATTGGGAAAACCATTGGTTTAGACAATAATCAGTTAGCGGGAACTGATGCACAACGAGCCGAAGATTTTCAACATCAGTTGGATAATCCAAATATCAAAGCAATTTGGTGTGTTAAAGGTGGTTACGGCACGGTACGAATAATAGATTTAATAGATTTTACCAAATTCAAGCAAAACCCAAAATGGATTGTTGGTTTCAGCGATGCCACAGTAATTCACAGTTATCTTAACAAATTAAATATCGCTTCCATTCACGGCGCAATGCCTATAACAGTTGCAAAAGCAACGCCAGAAACCATCGAAAGTTTGCGAAAAGCGCTTTTTGGCGAAAGCCTGAAATACAGTATTCCTTTTGATTCCTCTAATAAGTTAGGGAATGCCAAAGGGGAAATCGTGGGCGGAAATTTATCTATTTTATATAGTTTGATGGGTTCCAATGCTCAAATTGATTGCAAAGGAAAAATTCTTTTCATCGAAGATATTGATGAATATTTATACCATATCGACCGAATGATGATGAGCCTCAAACGTTGCGGTTGCTTTGATAATTTGAATGGTTTGATTGTTGGTGGAATGACAAAAATGAGAGATAACGATATTCCTTGGGGGAAAAATGCCAACCAAATTATTGAAGACATAACCCAAAAATATTCTTTCCCGATTATTTATAATTTTCCTGCGGGACACATTCACGACAACAGAGCCTTGATTTTTGGCAAACAGGTTACACTTAAAATTAATGATAAAGAAACTACTTTGACATTCGATTCATATTAAAAAATCTAAATGGCCGAGCACAACGACTTAGGGAAATTAGGAGAAGAATTGGCTGTTGAATTTCTACAGAAAAATGGCTATGAAATTCTGGAAACCAACTGGACTTTTCAGAAAGCAGAAATCGACATTATTGCCAAAAAAGAGAATATACTTGCCATTGTTGAAGTAAAAACGCGTTCTTCATTAGATTTTGGTTTGCCGCAAGACTTTGTAAAACCTAAAAAAATCCAACTTTTAGTAAAAGCTGTAAACGAATATGTCATTTCAAACAATCTGGATATTGAAGTTCGTTTTGACATCATTGCTGTTCATAAAGAAGGCAAATCTTTTGCTATCGAACATTTAATTGATGCTTTTTATCATTTTTAACTTCAAATAATTGGTGTTGAATTTGTAACAAATTGTTTTTTTATTTATCTTTGCGTATCATTTTGTTAGATTAATACGAATTAATATCCTTTTTTTTTGAAACATAATGATTTGAAAAAAGTTTTTCTTTAAATAAATCCAAATAATTATGAAATGAGCATAATTCAAATGGGGTCGATACCACTAATGATAATATGCAAATTACATATGACCAATAAAAAACAATAAACCTCAACATATGAAAACAGTTTCTTCAATTGTAGAAAATTACATCAAAACAAAGCCTTTTTTATTGAACGCATTGTCACTTGGAATAATCAATTTAACGTCTTTATCCAGGAATATTATGATAGAATTGGAGTCTGAATTTGGCAAAGAAGTCAAACAAGGCGCAGTTGTAATGGCACTAAAAAGACTAACTGAAGAATTGGATTTTAGACTCAATCACAAAATTAATAAAGTAATAAAAAACATTGGAGAAATTACCGTTCGTTCCTCATTGACCGATTACACTTTTGCAGCATCGGAAACTGTTTTGAACAAACAAGCCGATTTAATTACGGACATCAATACTTTTTCAGATATTTTTTATACTTCTTCAAGAGGAGTAAATGAAACTAATATTGTGGTTAGCAACACTGTTAATCATTTGGTTGACAAACATTTTGCCAACGAAAAATTGATTCAAAAACTAGAAAATCTGGCTTCAATCACGGTAAAATTACCCAAAGAAAACATCGTTGTTCCAGGAATTTATTATTTTATTTTTCAGCGTTTAGCTTGGGAAGGAATCATCATCAATGAAGTAATTTCGACTTCAAACGAATTTACCATTTTAGTAAGCGAAAACGAAGTGGATGTGGCTTTTAAAGTGATTAAGGATTTGAAGAATTAATATTTTTTATCCTAATATATTTAAAGCTTCCGGTCTTTTTTGAAGATTGGAAGCTTTTTTATTTCCCCAACATCTCCATCAATTCCAAAGCTCTTCTTGTCGTTTTTACATTATCAAAAGTCAATAAAAGACGTAAACCCGCAGGAGTTTGTTTTTCTTTCATTACACAAATAGTGCTGTTTTTTTGCACAAACTGAATCACTTGATGAAAACGTTTGGAAGTATAAAAATCCGAGTTTTGATCGGCCACAAAATAGCCAATCATCTTGCCTT
>JAEMQE010000288.1 GCA_022758945.1 Lentimicrobium sp.
GGAACGAAAACTACTTACTGAAAGTTTTAAGTCTTAAAGTATGAGTTTGCCCTGTTATAAAAAACTAATGATTTCATTTTAAAGTTTTTTGTTTGTAAATTTGCAACCTTAAATTTTTTGACAACGATTTCATTAATTTAAGAAACTTATGGAAAATAGAAAAAAAGTTGCCTTTTATACCCTTGGGTGCAAATTGAATTTTTCGGAAACCTCTACAATTGCCCGAAATTTTCAAGACGAAGGTTTTGACCGCGTCGATTTTGAAGAAGTGGCTGATATGTATGTCATTAATACGTGTTCAGTAACTGAAAATGCCGATAAACAATTCAAGCAAGTTGTGCGAAAAGCGATGAAATTAAATGACAAAGCTTTTGTTGCCGCCATTGGTTGTTATGCCCAATTGAAACCCGAGGAATTAGCCAATGTTGATGGCGTTGATTTGGTTCTTGGTGCCACCGAAAAGTTTAAAATCACCGATTATATCAATGATTTGTCCAAAAATGATTTTGGCGAAGTACATTCCTGCGAGATTGAAGAAGCTGATTTTTATGTGGGCAGTTATTCCATTGGCGATAGAACTCGCGCTTTCTTAAAAGTGCAAGACGGTTGCGATTACAAATGTACCTATTGTACGATTCCATTGGCGAGAGGAATTTCTCGAAGCGATGAATTAGAAAATGTTTTGAAAAATGCCAAAGAAATTTCAGAACAAGGAATTAAAGAAATCGTCTTAACAGGTGTGAATATTGGCGATTATGGAAAAGGGGAATTTGGCAACAAAAAACACGAACATACTTTCTTGGAATTAGTTCAGGAGTTAGATAAAGTGGAAGGAATCGAAAGATTAAGAATTTCATCCATCGAACCCAATTTATTGAAAAACGAAACTATTGAATTTGTATCCAAAAGCCGAACTTTTGTACCACATTTTCATATTCCGTTGCAATCCGGAAGCAATGAAATCCTGAAGTTGATGAAGCGCCGTTACCAACGTGAAATATACATAGAAAGAGTAAATAAAATTCGGGAAGTAATGCCCGATGCTTGTATTGGCGTGGATGTAATTGTTGGTTTTCCTGGCGAAACTGACGAACATTTCCTCGAAACCTATCATTTCTTGAATGATTTAGAAATTTCCTATTTGCACGTTTTTACGTATTCTGAACGTGATAATACAGAAGCTGCGGAAATGGAAGGCATTGTTCCACCCAATGTTCGGGCAAAACGCAGTAAAATGTTACGCAGTTTGTCCGTAAAAAAACGTCGTGCTTTTTATGAAAGCCAAATTGGAACCAACAGAACGGTGCTTTTCGAAAGTGAAAATAAAGAAGGATACATTCACGGTTTTACTGAGAATTATGTACGTGTAAAAACACCTTGGAATCCAGAATTAGTCAATACTTTGCAAGAAATCAATTTGACAAAAATTGACGAAGATGGAAGTGTGAGAATGGAATTTTTGAATATAGAAGTTTAATAATACTAATAAAGCTTCCTATCTACGAAAGGCTGGAGGCTTTAGTTTCTTAAAATGAGTTCATAGATATTTGTTTCCAAAATGTCTGAATCATTGTCTTCACAAAGCAGAAATTCTATTTTATCTTCAGTTTTATTATATAAAGTCAAACCTTCAAATTTATGTGAATCAGATATTTTTTGTGTAAAATCAATTTTCATTGTTTGAGTGTCGATTCTGCCAATAAGGCTTCCTAGAATTTCTCCATCAGCATAAGTTGAGGTAGTATTTTCGGCAGTTGCCAAAAAGTAAATTTTGTCTCCGACCAAAATGGCATCGGTAAATGTAGTTTCTATGTGTTGAATTTTTGGTAATTGGATTGGAATGAATTCAATATCGCCATCGTCATTGAATTTTTCGTTTATTATAAAAATTCCGTTTTTTGAATTGGCTCCGTTTCCTCTTTGAAACAAATACCATTTTTCGTTGTAGAATAAAGCGCCTTCAATATTTAATTCATCATCCGTAATTGAACAAGTTTGTTTTAATTGTCTGTATAATTTTGACAAATCTTTTTCGGCTATTGCTTCATTTTCAAGATTGTAGATGATTCTTTTTTCTCTTTTGGAAGTAGAACCGGAACCAAAAATATGGAGCTTATTCCCTTTAAGTGAAATGGATTCAAAATCGTATTTGCTTTTTTTTGGGATGTTTTCCTGAGGGTTTTCTACTAATGGAATTCGTTTTAATTTATTTTGTAAAATGTCAAATTGATACAGAAAAGAAGCGTTATCTGAAATTATGAATAAGGAATTGTGTTTGAAAACGAGTCCTGAAGCAGAACCAATTCCTACGATTGAAAGAAATGACGAAAGTTGAATTTTTTTCATAAATTAGCTGATAAGTTTAGCCCAGATAGCAGTGGAAATCCTTTTCTTTTTCTTTAAAAAAATAAAAGATTGCAACGGATAGCTGGAAATAGCTCCTAAAAACTATTATATTACAAATATAAATTATTTACTATGAAGTCTATAAATCCTGATGATTTTAAAGTGATTGGCAAAATTGAATTGTCAAAAATCCCTACAAATTTGTTTAACGATGCTTCTGATAATGATAAAGAAGAGAAATTGGACAAGGTGCAAGTCAAGTTGAGCGAGTTGCAGGATGTGATGTATGCGCACAATAAATATGGTGTTTTGATTTGTTTGCAAGGAATGGATACGTCGGGAAAGGATAGTTTGATTCGGGAAGTTTTCAAGGAATTTAATCCACGTGGTGTTGTGGTGAGTAGTTTTAAAACACCTAATTCAACCGAACTTGAACACGATTATTTGTGGCGTCATTACTTGGCTTTGCCCGAAAAAGGGAAGTTTGCGGTTTTTAATCGCACACATTATGAAAATGTTTTGGTAACTCGGGTCCATCCTGAATATATTTTGAATGAAAACTTACCTGGAATTGAACGTGTTTCAGCTATTACGCCTCAGTTTTGGGAAAATCGAATGGAACAAATCAATAATTTTGAGAAACATATTTCGCAAAACGGAACGATTGTGATGAAATTTTATTTCCACATGAGTAAAGAAGAGCAGCGAAAACGCTTGTTACGACGATTAGAGGAGGAGAAACATCATTGGAAATTTTCGCCAGGAGATTTGAAAGAGCGGGAACATTGGGATGAATATATGAACTATTATGAGGAAGCAATTAATAAAACTTCTTCTGAAATTGCACCTTGGTACATTATTCCCTCAGACGACAAGGAAATGGCACGATATATTGTGGCAAAAATAATCTGGGAAGAAATGCAAAAATATACGGATATAAAAGAACCGGAATTCGACGAAAAGATAAAAGCTAATTTTGCAGAATATAAAAAACAGTTGGAAGAATAAACTTTCAAGGTGTTTTATTGTTAGCCCTTTCGGTATTTATAAGCTCGAAAGGGTTATTTTTTTTAAGTATATTTGCCATCTTAAATAAAAAAGAAATTGAATTTATCCAAATACACTAAAGAGTTCTCCTATAATTTGAGATTGGCTTTCCCCGTTATTCTGGGTATGCTAGGACATACTTTGATAGGAATTGTAGATAATTTTATGGTGGGAAATCTTGGTTCTACGGAGTTGGCGGCGGTTTCTTTAGGAAATAGTTTTATCTTTATTGGAATGTCTCTTGGAATTGGATTTTCTACAGCCATAACGCCTTTGATTGCTGAAGCTGACGCCGAGAAAGACGATAAAAAAATCCGAACAACTTTTCATCATGGATTGTTATTATGTACGATTTTAGGAATTGCTGTATTTATTTTAATCGTTTTGTCAAAACCAATAATGAACTTGATGAATCAACCTGAAGCAGTTGTAAAACTGGCAACACCTTACATTGATTGGGTTGCTTTTTCATTGATTCCGGTTGTAGTTTTCCAAGGATATAAACAATTTGCCGATGGTTTGTCGCAAACCAAATATTCAATGTATGCTATTTATTTGGCCAATGTGGTTCACGTTTTCTTTAATTATGTGTTGATTTATGGCGTTTTGGGTTTTCCAAAACTAGGAATTCTGGGAGCTGCTTTAGGAACGGTGATTTCAAGGATTATGATGGTGGTTTTTATGCACTTCATTTTAAGGAAAAATGCAGCTTTCAAAAGATATTTCAAGAATTTTAGTTTTAAAGAAATTCGGAAATCTATATTGAAAAGAATTATCAATCTTGGTTTTCCTTCGGCAATGCAAATGTTGTTTGAAGTGACGTTGTTTACGGCTGCAATTTGGCTCTCGGGTTCTCTTGGAAAAAACAGTCAGGCAGCAAATCAAATAGCACTTATTATGGCATCGACTACGTTTATGTTTGCGATGGGATTTAGTGTGACTGCAATGATTAGAATGGGGTTTCATAAAGGGTCTAAAGATTTTAAAAGTTTAATAATTACGGCACGTTCTATATTTTTACTGACTATAATTTTTGAGATGTTTTTTGGACTTATTTTCGTAGTTTTTCATAATTATTTGCCTCATTTATTTTTGAATATGTCTGATCCTGCCCAAGTTTTGGACAATGCAGCAATTATTAGTATTGCTTCCAAATTACTTTTGGTGGCTGCGGTTTTCCAAATTTCAGACGGAATTCAAGTAGTTGTTCTTGGCGCTTTGAGAGGTTTACAGGATGTGAAAATCCCAATGTATATCACTTTTGTAGCTTATTGGGTTGTGGGATTTCCGACATCCTTTTATTTGGGAAAATATACTGATTTAGGAGCAACTGGAATCTGGATTGGACTTTTGGCTGGGTTAACATCGGCAGCTTTATTTTTGTACATTCGCTTTGCGAGATTGACTAAAAAAATGGCATTGGAAAACTCTTAAAAATTAAAGTTTTTTCTTAAAAAAGTGTAACTTCCTATTCAATCTCACGTATAATCATCGAACAAATTAATTTTCAAAAAAATGATACTATTAATTATTATTGGGGTTATTTTACTGATTGTAAGTTTTGCTGTAAAAAGCAATGCTAGTAATCCGTTTTTCAAGTTTTCGAGTACGCTTAGAAACATCGGGTTTTTAGTAATTGTTTTGGGTGTTTTCTCATCGATGTTCAAACAAATTGATGCAGGAAAAGTGGGTGTTAAATCACTTTATGGAAGCGTGCAACCCGATGTTCTAGAAAGTGGTTTGCATTTGATAAATCCGCTTTTGGATGTAACTGATTTTGATATTCAAACTCAAAATTACACCATGTCTGCCGTTCATAGTGAAGGAGCACAGGAAGGCGATGATGCTATTCGTGTTTTGTCGAATGACGGATTGGAAGTTGTAATAGATTTGACCGTTTTGTATCGAATTACGCCTGCCGATGCGCCAATGATTTTCAAGCAAATTGGGGTTAATTATAACGATAAAATTGTCCGTCCAGTGACCAGAACTCGTATTCGTGACAACGCTGTTTATTATGATGCGGTGGCTTTGTATTCGACCAAAAGAAACGAATTTCAACAGCGAATTTTCAAAACCATTGAAGCCGATTTTAAAACCAGAGGTTTGGTTTTAGAGCAATTGTTGATTAGAAACATCAATCTTCCTCCTTCAGTAAAAGCATCTATTGAAAGTAAAATTAATGCCGAACAAGATGCTCAAAAAATGACGTTCGTACTTCAAAAAGAAAAACAAGAAGCCGAAAGAAAAAGAGTAGAAGCACAAGGTATTGCGGATTATCAGCATATTATTTCTATGGGATTGACTGATAAACAATTGCAATACGAGCAAATAAAAGCACAAAAAGAAATCGCAACTTCACCCAATACCAAAATTATTTTTATGGGAAAAGGAGGCAGTGCGCCAGTAATTTTGTCTGATAAATAAATTGAAATTCCAAATTCCAATGGGAATCTAAAATCTAAATTCAAAAATCTAAAATTACAATATGGAATTACCAAAATTTTTACTCGGAGACAATACTGATTTTCCCGAAGATATTTTTATCATTCACCTTGATTATCCACGATTCATCATCAATCTAAAAGACGATGAAGTAGAATTTATGGAAGAAGCCGAAGATCTTGACGAAGGCGAGCTCAATGCTGAAATGGAAGGACTTATTGTTCTTGCCAATGAATTTTATGACCGTGAAATGGAACGCTACGAGAAAGAGTAATTATTTCTTTGTGGCTAAATAATAAATTCTAAATAATCGATCGTTGTGTTTTTTAGATTCCTTCGGAATTCTATTTAAATCAACGGTCGTTATTTTTTTCAGATTGTAGTTCTCCAATTTCTTTTTCGAAAGAATACTGTCCGTTTTTGAAGCCAATATACCAAATTTATTTTCCAAAGGCAAGTTTAGTTCATTGGTTTTTTCATCTTGTAAAACAGGAATGCTATGTCCGTAATCCCAAACAATTTCTGGGGTAAAAGAACTCATTTCATACGTTTTGATGCCTAATTCTTTTTCCTTTTCTTTTAATTCTTTTGCGCTGTGATAATCGGGATTGATTAGTACTGCTTTGGTTAGTGGTACACCAAAAAGAATAACTGCAACTTGTACCCCAACAACAGCATAAAACACCTTCAAAAAGTCTTTTTTTCTAAGATTTTGGAATAGAATATATCCTAAAATAAATAATGAAAGGGTCAATCCAATAAGCCAGAATTCAAATCCTGCAAGGTCCTTTTTTATTATTATTATAAATAATCCAATAGGAATGGCTACGCAAATAAGTACAATTAATCCGAAGGCAAAATAGATTATTCTTTTTTCGAATTTTAGACTGATATTTTTAAAACTACGAATCAAATAATCAATATAAAATCCAGTATTTAAAGCCATCGGAATTAATACAGGCAATAAATATCTTGATTTTTTTTCAGGAATAATCGAAAGCAAAATTACGACTGCCAAAGTCCATATTAAAGTAAATTGATAGGCTTTCAAATTACTAACTCTGGTTTTTAAATACGGATAAAACAGAGCGATTAATGATGGAACTGTCCAAATTCCGCTTTGGGTAAAAAAGCTCCAATAATAATAAAACGGTCTGATGTTGTAACTTCCCCATCGGCTACTTTCTAGTTTGGTAACTCTCGAAACAGTTTCGGGATCGATATATCGAACATACAAAGGCCACGATAAACCAATACAAAATCCGATTATTACAATCAAAAAGACATAAAATTTCTTTTGTTTTAAATCAAATTTATAAATGATGCCGTAAGCAATCAGGAAAGGTAATAATAAGCCATAAACTGAAATAGGGCCTTTGCTCAGGAAGGATAATCCAAAAAATAATCCAGCCAAAATCGCGTATAGAAAGGTGTAGTTTTTGTCGTTTAGAAATTTCCACAAAAAGACAATGCAAACCATCATAAAACTGTGGGTGTACATATCCCATTGGTTGTCTCTTCCAGCAAAATAAATGTAAAAGGAAGTGATTAAAATGAGTCCGTTATGAAAATTTTGTTGTTGGGTTAAACCTAATTTTTGAGATAATTTATAGGTGCTGAAAACTAATAAAAGTGTGATAAAAACCACGGGCAATCGCAATCCAAAAATATTTTCGAATCCAAAAATAATTCCTGAAATTGCAGTCAACCAAGTGGGTAACGGCGGTTTTTCGTACCGTGGCAAATCATTGATGGTAGTCAATATCCAGTTGTTATTAGTCACCATTTCTCGGGCGGTAATAAAGTTTCTGGCCTCCATAATGTTCACTTCAATAACACTTAAATGAGGAATAAGCATTAAGCAAGAAACTAATAAAAGCCACCAAATGTAATTAGGAGTTAATTTTGACATCTTTTCTTATGATAATTATATTTCGGGAATAAACTACTAATCCCATTGCGTTTCCAACAAATAAAACGGGGTCTTTTCGAATTATGGCATAAATAAAAATTAATGTAGAGCCAATCAAACTAATGACCCAAAAACCCATTGGTAAAATAGAACTTTTGCGTTTTTCGGAATAAATCCATTGGTAAATAAATCGAAAGGTGAAAAGGATTTGTGAAAATATACCCAAAAACAATAGCCATTTCGGAATATTTTCGTTCTTGAATAAATTATCAACATCTATGACATTATTATTATATCCGTACCAAACTATAAATGCTGGAAAAATTAAGATGAACCAACGCAATAGTTTTGGGATTTTTGTCCAATCATTTTGCAATTGAATGTTGCGAATATAAATGTAGTAGGTTATTGATTGTCCAAGCATAATGGAAAAATCGTGCCTTAAATAACCATAAACAAATAATAAAAATGAGGCTAACAAACTGATTTCCCAAAACAAGACTGGATTCAGTACTTTTTTGTTTTTTTCAGAGATAATCCATTGTAAAATCATTCGGCTCGAAAATAATATCTGAGCCAGAAATCCTATCGAATATATTAGATATTGGTTCATTATCCCTGTTTTGCTACACGGTAATTAATGTACTTTTTCTTCATCCACAAATAGGCAAAACAATCTTGTAATGGTCCTAAAAGTCTGTTCCAGAGATTGAATTTCGATTCGCCAGCCACTCTTGGAAAGTGTCTTACTGGGGTTTGCTTGATTTTGCCATTTTGCAATAAAATCATTGCTGGCAAAAATCGGTGTAAACCATTGAACATTGGGATTTTTTTTGCCATATCCGTACGGATGATTTTCAACGGACAACCCGTATCGTCCATTCCGTCATCGGTAAAAGCTCTACGAATACCATTGGCAATGGTGGAAGACATATTTTTTACAAACGAATCTTTTCTGTTCGAACGCACTCCAGTAACCAAGTCATATTCG
This sequence comes from Lentimicrobium sp., assembly GCA_022758945.1. GTDB lineage: Bacteria > Bacteroidota > Bacteroidia > Flavobacteriales > Flavobacteriaceae > Flavobacterium. The sequence goes on from JAEMQE010000288.1 coordinate 8,742, forward strand.
GGAGTTAAGGCTATTAAAATATTGAAATCTTCGGGAGCTGTTTGCAAATCGGCATCGATATAACCCACCCAAGGCGTGTCGGCATAATCGAAACCCGCTTTAACAGCAGCACTCAAACCGCAGTTTTTTTCGAAAGAGATGAACGTAAATTCTTCATTGTCTGTGCAGATATTTTCGATTAAAGACTGACTATTGTCTTTGGAACCATC
>JAEMQE010000131.1 GCA_022758945.1 Lentimicrobium sp.
TATTTTTTGCTCTCGTCATTGCGGTGTACAACCAGCGAATGTAATCCCTGTTTATGCCATCTGGCAAATACGGCTGCTCGATAAAAACCGTATTCCACTGCCCTCCTTGCGATTTGTGACACGTAATGGCATAAGAAAACTTGACTTGCAGTCCATTGAAATATTCGTTGGCTTTTACTTTTTGGAATTGTTTGTATTTGGTTTCGCCTTCGTAATCTTTCAAAACTTCCTGATACAATCGGTTGGATTCTTCGTAAGTTAAAGAAGGAGATTCGCTTTTTATAGTATCCAATAACAAAACCGTTTCGAATGGTTTTTGATTTGGATAATCGACCATTCTTATTTTTACTTTGGCAAAATTGAAACCGTATAATTCCTTGATATTAAATATTTCCAAAACTTCAATAATATCACCATTGGCAATAAAACCAGCTTCATCGGAATCTTTGAGCCAGAAATAATTGTTTTTCACGACCATCAAAAAATCTCCCGTGGATAATTCGTTTTCCTTGTCTAAAATCTTCGAGCGAATTTGCTCATTATATTGATTGGCTCTTTTATTCGACCGAACAATAAAAGCCGTGTCTTCAATGCTGTAATTACTGTAAGCCGAATTGATAGCGTCCTGAATGTCATAACCGTCTGTCAACCGAACAATATCCTTGAACTTTTTCAAATCAAATTTGAATTCGTCTATGAAAGAATCCTTCAACAATTCCCGAAGTTCAGTAGCATTATACAAAATTCCTGAGTTTTCTTCCTGACGCATTACTTCGTCCAATTCGATATGTTCGACTTCTTTGTTGTAATTCATTCCCAAAGTTTGAATGTCCAAAGCGGGACTAATATCCAAATTCACGGGCGGTAATTGCGCCGTATCTCCCAAAAGAATCATCTTGCAATTGGTTCCTGAATAGACATAGGAAATCAAATCGTCGAGCAAAGAACCATTTTCATACAACTTAGAATCGGAATTCGTGTCGGAAATCATCGAAGCTTCATCGACGATAAAAATAGTGTTGGTGTGTTTGTTTTGTTGCAAAGTAAACGAAACACCACCACCAGAAGATTTCTTGGGAAAGTAGATTTTCTTGTGAATCGTAAAAGCAGGTTTGTTCGAATAATTGGCAATTACTTTGGCCGCGCGACCTGTTGGCGCCAGCAAAACATATTTCTTGTTGATGTCGAGTAAATTATTGACGATAGTCGAAATCACGGTTGTTTTTCCTGTTCCTGCATATCCTTTCAAGACGAAAATCGTGTTGTTGTCTTTTTCGGTCAAGAAAATCGCGATTTTTTGGAAAAATATATCCTGTTTATACGTCGGTTTAAAAGGAAATTTTTTCTGTAAAAGACTATAAAACAAGGAGGAATCCATTTGGTGTTATTTGACTGCAAAGTAAGGAATGTTTTTTCAATTTCAATGTCAATAGCAATTTCAATTTTCATTTATTACCATTGATTTTTGCGATTGTCATTGCTATTGCTATTTAAATTTGTAAGTTTGCAACTATGTCCATTAACACTACCATTACCGATAAAAAATACAAAAAACTCTCGCTTCAGGTTTCCTTGACCGGGCTTTCTTTTTGTGTTTTTGATACTTTAAATCACAAGGTGCTTTCCGTGAAGGAAATCCATTTTGACACTTTTCACAAAGCCACAAAAATTGAAGAATTGTTTGGCGATGCTTTCAGAGAACACCCAGAATTAAAGGATTCGTATGATGAAATATTGGTCATTCACAACAACAACCTTTCGACTTTTGTTCCTAAACCACTTTTTGACGAGAACTTCTTGGGAAGTTATTTGCAATACAATACGAAGGTTTTTGATACCGATTTTTTTGCTTTCGACGAAATCCAGAATTACCAAATGAATGCGGTTTACATTCCTTACGTGAACATCAATAATTTCTTTATTGACCAATTTGGTTCTTTCGATTACAAGCACGCCAACAGTATTTTGGTTAGTAAACTTTTGGAAGCATCCAAAAATATTGACGACAAAAAGATGATTGTGAATTTCAATCCGGGTCATTTTGAGGTAATTGTGGTTCAAAATCAAAAGTTGCTTTTATTTAACTCTTTCGATTATCAGACACCTGAAGATTTTCTATACTATTTGCTTTTCACCGCCGAACAATTGAATATGAATCCTGAGAATTTCAAATTGGAATTACTGGGAACCATTGCCGAGGAAGACGATTTTTATCAATTGGCTTATAAATACATTCGGAATGTATCCTTATTTGACGTATCGAATTTGCAGAAAAACAATTCCTTTTCAACTGCCCAAAATCAGAAACATTTTATTTTATTCCAATCGTGAGAATCATTTCAGGTAAATATAAAGGAAGACGCATTTTCCCACCAAAAGGTCTTCCCGTTCGCCCTACAACCGATATGTCGAAAGAAGCATTATTCAATGTTTTGAACAATCATTTCAGTTTCGAAGGTTTGAAAATACTGGATTTATTTGCAGGAACCGGAAATATCAGTTTCGAATTTGCTTCTCGTGGCAGCACGCCAATCACTTCTGTGGATGCTGATTTTGGTTGCGTAAAATTCATCAAGCAAGTGGCAGCCGAATACGATTTTAATATTGCCGCCACTAAAAGCGATGTTTTTACCTTTTTGGAAAGAAACAAAGCGACTTACGACATTATTTTTGCCGATCCTCCATATGCTTTAGACCAAAAAACCTTTGATAAAATTGTCTTGCTGGTTTTCGAAAAAAAGACGCTTCAAGATGACGGAATGATGATTATTGAACATTCCAAATACACGAAACTCGACCATTTGATTCATTTCTCCTTCAAGAAAAGTTATGGCGGTTCGATTTTTAGTTTCTTTGAAATGGAGAAATCTGCCAACGAAGAGAATAATGATGAAGATTTGTTTGAAGAATCTGAAGAGGAATAAATTTATGGATTTGTTGCTCTCATTATGAGATTGCTTCGTTCCTCGCAATGACAAAAAAATAAAAAAAGCAGACCTATAAGCCGGATTCTGTCCCCAATAAATTGGAGCCTTATCATTTATCTAGGCACGAAATTGCTCGCGTGCTCCATCTTTCTACCCTTCGACAACGGGCGAGCACCCTTAAATGCCGATATACTTGAAATTTCACCGCATAGAGTTTACCTGGTTTCACTACAGCATTACCTGTACATTCTTTCTGTTGCACTTGTCCTATCACGCTTTTGGGCGTGACGACGGGCGTTACCCGCTATGCTTCTCTGTGGTGTCCGGACTTTCCTCCACGCTTTTGGGCGTGGCGATAAGGCGGTCTGCGGTGCAAATGTAAGTAATTACGAATTGAGAATTACGAATTTTAAATTTTGGAATTCATAATTCGTAATTTGGAATTCGTAATTATTCAATCTATATTTGCTAACCAATAAAAATCTATGGAACAATTTGTAGTATCGGCTCGTAAATATCGTCCGCAAACATTTAACGATGTTGTGGGACAAAAGGCGATTACCAGCACTTTGTTACACGCCATAGATAGCAATCACCTTGCTTCTGCCCTATTGTTTACAGGTCCTCGTGGTGTTGGAAAAACAACTTGCGCTAGAATTCTTGCCCGAAAAATCAATCAACCCGGTTATGATGACCCAAATGAAGATTTTGCTTTCAATGTTTTCGAATTGGATGCCGCTTCCAACAATTCTGTGGATGATATTAGAAACTTAATCGACCAAGTTCGAATTCCGCCACAAACCGGAAAATACAAGGTTTATATTATTGACGAGGTTCATATGTTGTCTTCGGCTGCTTTTAATGCTTTCTTGAAAACATTGGAAGAACCACCAAAACACGCCATTTTTATTTTGGCGACGACCGAAAAACACAAAATTATTCCGACGATACTTTCTCGTTGCCAGATATTTGATTTCAAAAGAATCACTGTAAAAGATGCCAAAGAACATCTTGCCGAAGTGGCTTTTAGCCAAGGCGTGAATTTTGAAGACGATGCTTTGCACATTATTGCCCAAAAAGCCGATGGTGCGATGCGTGATGCTTTGTCTATTTTTGACAGAGTGGTTTCTTATTGTGGAAATAACCTGACCCGTCAGGCAGTTACCGAAAACTTAAATGTACTGGATTATGAAACCTATATCACGGTAACTGATTTAATTTTAGAAAATAAAATTCCGGAATTACTGATTGCTTTCAATGATATTCTTGCCAAAGGATTTGATGCTCATCATTTTGTATCCGGATTGGCTACACATTTCAGAGATTTATTGGTTTCGAAAACTCCCTCTACATTATCCTTGTTGGAAGTTGGTGAACAAGCCCAAAAATTATACGGAATTCAAGCCCAAAAGGCATCTCAAGATTTCTTGCTGAAAGGAATAGAAATTGCCAACGACTGTGATTTGAAATACAAAGTCAGCCAAAACCAGCGATTGCTTGTTGAGCTTTGCCTGATGCAACTTGCCTCCATCACCTTTGATGGAGAAAAAAAAAAGTTGACCAATTTATAATTCCCCCTACTTATTTTAGAAGAACGGATTATTCGATAGTTGAAGCTAAACAGATTGCAGATAGCAGAACGCAGGTGGCAGAAAGCAGTTTGCAGAATGCAGAAAGCAGTTTGCAGAATGCAGAAGTTGAAGAACCAAAAGTTGAAATTGTAATTCCTCCAATTGTTAAAAAAAGTGAGATTGCTTCATCCCTCGCAATGACGGAACCTAAAGTTTCTGCATTTTCTATTTCTAGTATTCGTGCCAAAAGAGAGTTACAGGAAAGTACCAAGGGCTTTGTAAAAGAGGAAGTTCATCTTCCTACTCAAGCCTTTACTGAAACTGAAATGTTGTTGCAATGGAGCAAATATGCCCAACGATTAAGTGACAAAGGACACAAAATAATGGAATCGCTTTTATTGATTAGCGATCCAAAATTAGAAGGTACCACCATCACTCACGAATTACCAAACGATGGTTCGAAGATTGAATTTGAAACTGAAAAACTTGAACTTTTAGGTTATTTAAGAGGCAAACTTCATAATCACGATATTACGATTGAAGTCGTAGTGAATGAAAAAGTGGAGAATAAATTTGCTTTTACACCTATCGATAAGTACAATAGACTGAATGAAATAAACCCAAATTTAGATTTGCTGAAAAAGACTTTTGACTTGGATCTATAAAATTCAGCACTAAATCTTCCCGTAATACATAGCCTTCACAATTCCGTCGGAAAGTCCAATTTTTGGAACATAAATATTTCTGGCACCACTCCATTTCATCGCGTTGAGATAGATTTGGGTTGCCGGAATGATTACGTCGGCACGATCGGGATTCAGTCCTAATTCCGAGATTCTTTGTTCGTAAGTAAGAGAATTTAGAAAAGCATATTGCGAATTCAGATAAATATAGGACAAAGGTTTTTCTAGTGCTTTGCCAGACATTTTGAATAATTTATTGATGTTTCCGCCAGAACCTATAAGGGTAACATCATCATAATCTTTGGTATTTGTTTTAATCCAGTTTTCCATTTCTTTCCAAACGGCTTCACTTACCATTTCATTCAAAAACCTTACAGTACCAGCTTTAAATGATTTGGAAACGACAATTTTACCATTGGAAAAAAGAGAAAATTCAGTGCTTCCACCTCCAACATCTACATAAAGATAGGTTTTATCCGTTTTTAAAAGGTGGTGTAAATCGGTTGAAGCTATTATTGTGGCTTCTTTTTTACCGTCAATAATTTCGATTTTTATATCGGATTCTTTATTGATAATATCTACTACTTCGAAGGCATTATTAGCCTCTCGCATGGCTGATGTGGCAAAAGCCAAATACTTTTCGACTTTATGCACTTTCATCAAAAGTCGGAATGCTTTCATCGCATCGATCATTCTTGCAATACTTTCTTCTGAAATTTCACCCACGGTAAAGGAGTCCTGTCCCAAACGAATTGGAACACGGACTAAGGAGTTTTTGTTGAATTGCGACTCTTTTCCATCCTGTTCGACAATATTCGTAATTAAAAGACGCATTGCATTTGAACCAATATCAATCGCGGCGTATTTTTTTATTCTAAACATTTTCTCTTTGATTTGTTTAATCGCTAATGGGTCATTCATTAATTCTAATTTTTCTTTATTTTGCAACTACTTCCGATTAAACAATTTCGGTAACTACTTCCGACTTCTTTTGATAATAATTATAGGTTTCTAATTGTGCCCTGAAAATTGGTTGATGATTTCTAGTCCTATATTTGTTATCTAGTTTTTCTGAATGATAACGGGCTTTTACATTACCTTTCCAACCCAAATCAAAAATATCTATTAGTTCATTTTTAATTTCTTCATCATAAATTGGACAGGTGACTTCTACTCTTCCGTCAAGGTTTCTAGTCATAAAATCGGCTGATGAAATATAAACTTCGGTATCGCCAGCATTACCAAAAATATAAATTCGGGAATGTTCGAGATAATTATCAACGATACTTATGGCTTCAATATTTTCGCTCATTCCAGAAACCCCAGGAATTAATGAACAAATACCCCTTACTTCGAGTTGTATTTTTACACCTGCATTACTGGCTTCATATAATTTATCAATCATATCAAAATCAGATAAACTATTCATTTTCAATTTTATATATGTCTTCTTACCTTCTAATGAGTGGGTAATTTCTCTATCAATCAATTTATGGAATCGAGAACGGGTATAGTGTGGTGAAACAATTAAATGTTTGTATCTATATAAACGGTAATTGATATCAAAAAACTCAAAAATCTTCGAAATATCTTTTAGAATTTGTTGGTGACTTGTAAAAAGTGTAACGTCAGTATAAATTTTTGCAGTTACTTCATTAAAATTTCCAGTAGAAATAAAGCCATATCGTTTTGTTTTTCCATCTTCAATTCTTTCGATAACACATACTTTGCTGTGTACTTTTAGACCTTTTATTCCAAAAATAAGCTCGATACCTTCGGTTTGCATTTGTTCTGCATAGGAAATATTTGATGCTTCATCGAAACGGGCTTGCAATTCGATTTGGACAATTACTTTTTTTCCATTTTTGGCAGCATTAATTAAGGAGCTTATAATTTGGGAATTATTTGCTAAACGATATAAAGTAATTTTAATGGAAGTTACTTTAGGATCCAAAGCAGCTTCACGCAAAAATTTGGTGAGATAAGAAAATGATTGGTATGGAGCGTGCAATAAATAATCTTTCTGGCTTATTTTTTCCAATAAACTGCCTTCTAGACTTAATCCGGGAATGGGCAAAGGATTATTGGTTTTATAAAGTAAATCAAATCTTCCAAGATTTGGAAATTTCATATAATCCCTTCTATTATGGTACTTTCCACCTGGAATAATACTATCAGTAGAGACAATATGCATTTTGTCCAGAAAAAATTGGAGCGTGTCTTTTTCTATTTCTTGGTCATAAATAAAACGGACGGGTTCTCCTATTCTTCGGTCTTTAACACTAGTTGCGATTTTTTCGAGCATACTTTTACTCAAATCACTATCAATCTCCAGTTGAGCATCACGAGTAATTTTGATCATGTGAGCCGATACACTTTCGTAATCAAAAATATTAAAAATACTGCTCAGATTGTGTCTTATTACATCGTCGAGCAAGATGACATATTGCTTTTTATCTTTTGATGGTAAAACTACAAACCGGTTGATAGTATTGGGAATTTCTATCATTGCATAATGAACTTCGGCATTTTGTTTCATTACCAATTTTATCGCTAAATACCCCACAGTATCTTTCAATATAGGGAATTCGGCCAAATCATTTAATATTATGGTAATCAATTCTGGACTCAGTTTTTGAATAAAAAAGTCTTTCAAAAACAGTTCCTGTTCCTCTGAAATGTGATTTTCATCGATGATGAATATATTTTCGGTCTCTAGTTTGTCCTCAATATTATTTAATATTCGCAAACTCTCAGATTGTTGCTGAATAACTATTTCGGTAATATCTTTGACTAGTTGTTGGGCCGAGATACCGCCAAGCACTTTTTCGCCAGATATACCGGACAAGCTCAATCTTCGGATTGCAGCAAATCGAACTCTGAAAAATTCATCTAAATTATTGGAGAAAATACCCAAAAATCGTAGTCTTTCTAATAGTGGTACCGAATTATCCGCAGCTTCCTGAAGTACTCGTGCATTAAAGTTTAACCAACTTTTTTCTCTTTCTATATATTTATAATTATGCACTATGTTTATTTTAAATTTTTAGGAAATATAGTCTTTTTAGTTTTGCCGTTCTTTATTTCTTCCCAACTATCTGTATCAAATTGTAGCCATACAAACCCAGCTGTAGGAACATGGCCAATAAAAACGTCTCCAAATTTATTAACAAAATTTGTAATAGCCTCGTTATGTCCAAAAAGAATCACATTTTCGAAAACATTACTACAAGATTTGATCACTTTTTCCAATTTGTTTTCATCAAAAGTATAAAGTTCTTCTTTAAAAACGATACTTTCGATGGGATATAAAATAGTTGCAGCAAAAATCATTGCCGTTTCAGAAGCTCTTTTTGCTGGGCTACTCCATATAACAGCGTGAGAAGGAACAAATTTTATACAATTTGTAGCAACTAAGTGTGCATCAGAAATTCCTCGCTGATCTAATGGTCTGTCAATATCTTTTAGTGGAGCTTCCCAACTGGATTTTGCGTGTCGAATTATTATTAAATTTTTCATATATGGGGATATTTAATTTGTAATTATATAAATTTTTAAGACTACAAATTACAAATTATTTCCTGAAAAGAACACACAATTCTTTAGAACTCTTTATTGAAAAGTTGCAGATCTATTTATTCCTCATAATTGTAAATATCGAATCAATTTTTATGCGGTTAACTATTTTAACATTTAAATAAGGGCTACTTTTATTTTATTTTCTTTATCTTTGCTAGATTCAATTTCTTTTAAG
>JAEMQE010000046.1:0-4057 GCA_022758945.1 Lentimicrobium sp.
TGTTATTATTTTAGAAACAGAGACTTCAATTTCCAAAACTGCCATTGGAAGAAATCCGTTTTCGTTGCTTATTGATTTATTCCGAATTACGTTAGACCAAGTCGAAAAACACAATATTGCAATTGGCAAACTAATCGCAAACAACAATAATGTAAAGCTAAATTTATATTATACTCCAACGAAATTGACGAATAACGCACTTATTTTTAACAAAAAGAAAATGAAAAAGTGGTGGAAACAAGGGTATGAGTATGCACAAAACAAGAGCGAAATTATGAGTGACAATAAATTACCATAATTGATTCACTTCATTCTTGATGAATGCCAATGCTGCACTACTAGGAGATGGTTTTTCCAATAAATCTCTTAAAATGACTTCCCGCAATTGATTGGCATCACTTATTTTTTCGTTTTTTGTGGCCAAAAGAATCATTTGTATTGTAGCATTTTTGGCAGTTGTGATTGTTGACCAGCATTCTTCAGAAACATAAATTTGTTGTGCTAAATTGTGTTCGTATTCTTGCTCAATTTGTGCGATTACAAAGTTTTGATAGTCATTTTTATTATCAGAAATAGGTGTAATTCGTACCAATAATTGACTTGGATTGATGCGCTCCAAAAACAAAGTCATACGTTCGTAGGCCTGTAATCGCAAAGACAAAGTATCTGGTTTCGTGTCTTTCTGCAATAAATATTTTCTTTTTTCAGACTCATTTTTTGTGTACAATTCAAAAAAACTATAGGCTACAAATGCCATTATCAGAGTTGGTAAAGTATAGCTTATTAATTCTATTATTCGTGTTGAATCCATTGCCATTTGATATTTTATTTAAAATTTATTAACCAAAGACAAATTAACGAATAAACAAATAAACTTATAGATTACATTTGGTAAAATTTTATTAAAAATGGAATCCTATATTATAATTATACTTTGCCTTGCTGCTTTTGCTGCCGGATTTATTGATGCCATCGTGGGTGGAGGCGGATTGATTCAAACTCCGGTTGGATTGATTATGTTGCCCAATCTTCCAGTTTCTACAGTTATAGGTTCGTTGAAAGTGCCTGCTTTTAGCGGAACTTCTTTTGCCGCTTATCAATACCTTAAAAAGGTGGATATGAACTGGAGGTTATTGATTATTATGATGATTCTGGCATTTCCTTCTGCATTTTTGGGCTCTACTTTGTTGACTTATGTGAGCAATGATTTTATGAAACCATTATTGCTGGTTGTACTTTCGTTTTTGGTAATTTACACGTATGCTCAGAAAAATTTTGGTCAACATATTGTTAAAACACATTCTGCCAGAACCCAAATTTTATACGCTGTTCTCATTAGTTTTGTAGTTGGTTTTTATGACGGATTTATAGGCCCTGGCACAGGAAGTTTTCTGGTTTTGGCTTTTATTGCGTTGATGGGATTTGATTTCTTGCACGCTTCAGCCAATGCTAAAATGGTCAATTTGGCGACTAATTTTGGTTCTATTTGCTTGTTTATGTTGAAAGGAAAAATTATATGGGCAATCGCAATTCCTATGGCTTGTTGCAACGCATTTGGTGGTTGGCTTGGCGCAAAATTAGCCATCAATAAAGGAAATAAATTTATCCGAATTTTCTTTTTAGTTGTCGTCATTGGAACCTTGATTCGGTTTGCTTATGATGTATTTTATAAATAGAATATGGAACACGGATAAAACGGATTTACTTCGTAAAGACGCAGATAAAAACAGATTTTAAAATTATTGCATATAAATAAATCCGTTTTTATCCGTGATTTCGCTTTAGCGAATCCGTTTTATCAGCGTCCAAAAGCAAAAAAAATAGTTAGCTAAAATGGCTTGTCGTTTGAATTGAATTTATCCTTTTTTTAATTCTTAAATCCTTAAATTTGCATTCATCAGAAAAATTTTATGCGTAAATATATTGACCAACTTAACGAAGCCCAACGTGAACCCGTTTTACAAAAAGACGGGCCAATGATTATTATTGCTGGTGCAGGTTCCGGAAAAACGCGCGTATTGACCATTCGGATTGCTTATTTGATGAGTTTGGGAGTGGATGCTTTCAGTATTTTGGCTTTGACTTTTACCAACAAAGCAGCACGCGAAATGAAAAAACGTATCTCCGATATTGTGGGTTCCAATGAAGCCAAAAATCTTTGGATGGGAACTTTTCACTCTGTTTTCGCCAGGATTCTGCGTTCCGAAGCGGATAAATTAGGTTACCCTTCCAATTTTACGATTTATGATACTCAGGATTCTGTTCGGTTGATTTCGGCTGTAATTAAAGAAATGCAATTGGATCGAGATGTTTACAAACCCAAACAAGTTTTAAGCCGAATTTCCTCTTATAAAAATAGTTTGATAACGGTGAAAGCCTATTTTAACAATCCCGAATTGCAGGAAGCTGATGCGATGAGCAAAAAACCTCGTCTGGGCGAAATTTATCAAAATTATGTCGAGCGTTGTTTCAAAGCTGGTGCCATGGATTTTGATGATTTATTATTGAAAACGAATGAATTATTAACTCGTTTTCCCGAAGTTTTGGCAAAATACCAGAATCGTTTTAGATATATTCTGGTTGATGAGTACCAAGATACGAACCATTCGCAGTATTTGATTGTTCGAGCCTTGTCAGATAGATTCCAAAATATTTGCGTTGTTGGAGATGATGCTCAAAGTATTTATGCCTTTCGTGGTGCCAATATCAATAACATTCTGAATTTCCAGAAGGATTATGAAGGCGTGAAAACCTTTCGATTGGAACAAAATTACCGTTCGACAAAAAACATTGTAGAAGCCGCCAATTCAATTATCGATAAAAACAAAACCAAACTGGATAAAATAGTTTGGACAGCCAATACGGATGGTGCCAAAATAAAAGTGCATCGCAGTATGACAGATGCCGAAGAAGGGCGTTTTGTGGCCAGCACGATTTTCGAAGAAAAGATGCAGCACCAAATGAAAAATGGTCAGTTTGCCATTTTGTATCGTACCAACGCACAATCCCGCGCGATGGAAGATGCGCTCCGAAAACGCGATATTCCGTACCGAATTTACGGTGGTTTGTCCTTTTATCAAAGAAAAGAAATCAAGGATATTTTGTGCTATTTGCGATTGGTCATCAATCCAAAAGACGAAGAAGCTTTGGTTCGAGTTATCAATTATCCGCACAGAGGAATTGGTGATACAACGGTCGAAAAATTGACTGTTGCCGCTAATCATTACAAGCGTTCCATCTTTGAAGTGATGCAGAATATTGATAAAATCGACTTGAAACTGAACTCGGGAACCAAGCAAAAACTTCAGGATTTTGTAACGATGATTCAGAGTTTTCAAGTAATCAATGAAAATCAAGATGCTTTTTATATTACGGATCACGTAGCCAAGAAAACGGGATTGGTTCAAGAATTAAAGAAAGATGCCACTCCGGAAGGAATGGCAAAAATCCAAAATATTGAGGAATTATTAAATGGTATAAAAGATTTCACCGAAGGCCAAAAAGAAATTGATGGCGCTCGTGGTGCCGTGTCCGAATTTATGGAAGATGTTGCTTTGGCAACTGATTTGGACAAAGATACCAGCGATGAAGATCGTGTAGCGTTGATGACTATCCATTTGGCCAAAGGATTAGAATTTCCATATGTTTTTGTAGTAGGAATGGAAGAGGATTTATTTCCAAGTGCCATGTCTATGAGCACCCGAAGCGAATTGGAAGAAGAACGTCGTTTGTTTTATGTGGCCTTGACCAGAGCAGAGCATCAGGCGTATTTAACCTATGCACAATCGCGTTACCGCTGGGGAAAATTGACAGATAGTGAACCTTCGCGTTTTATTGAAGAAATCGACGGACAATATTTGGAATATTTGACAGCTGAAGAAAATAATTATCGCTACAAACCAATGATTGATAGTGATATTTTTGGTGATATAGATAAATCAAAATTGCGTTTGGCTAAACCCGAAAATGGTACACCTCCAAAAAAACAGGGTGAAGAACCAACTTCATTTATTCGTAAATTAAAACCTGTTTCGAGTAATTCGTCGTCAGGAAGCTC
>JAEMQE010000046.1:4157-8921 GCA_022758945.1 Lentimicrobium sp.
CTTCATTTATTCGTAAATTAAAACCTGTTTCGAGTAATTCGTCGTCAGGAAGCTCCAATTTATTTGACAATAAGTTGGTAGCCGGAAATATCGTGATGCACGAACGTTTTGGCAAAGGCGAAGTGCTAAATCTTGAAGGTTCCGGAGCAGACAAAAAAGCGGAAATTAAATTTGAAGTGGGCGGAATTAAGAAATTGTTGTTGCGATTTGCAAAATTGGATGTGATTGGGTAAAAATTTGTTTCAAGTTTAAGGTTTAAAGTTGTATATTGGGATAACTTTAAACTTTAAACAATTTAAACTTTAAGCTAAAAATGGCACAATTCATAAAAATATACGAAGATAAACCCAGCGAAGATGCTATTGCTAAAGTTGTCAAGGTTTTGAAAAATGGTGGATTGGTTATTTATCCAACCGATACTGTGTACGGTTTGGGTTGTGATATCACTAATACCAAGGCTTTGGAACGAATCGCCAGAATCAAAGGAGTGAAGTTGGAAAAAGCCAATTTTTCTTTTATCTGTTACGATTTGAGCAATCTTTCAGATTATGTGAAGCAAATAGACACGGCTACTTTTAAGATATTAAAAAGAGCTTTGCCTGGTCCATACACTTTCATTTTACCAGGAAATAATAACTTGCCAAAAGAATTCAAGAAGAAAACTACCGTCGGAATTCGTATTCCGGATAATTCAATTGTCTTGGAAATTGTTCGTCAATTGGGCAATCCAATAGTTTCCACATCCATTTATGATGAAGATGAAGTGATAGAATACACTACTGACCCGGAACTTATTTTCGAGAAATGGCAACACCTTGTCGATATGGTTATTGATGGTGGTTACGGTGACAATCAGGCTTCCACCATTATTGATTTATCAGGTGATGAACCAATTGTGGTGAGAGAAGGTAAGGGAAGTTTGGATATTCTTTAGTTTTCAGATAGAAGATTTCAGATGGCAGTATATAAACAAAAAACGTCTCGATTTCTCAAGACGTTTTTTTAATTCTGCAATCTGCAATCTAAAATCTGCAACCTGTTTACTGTTGTTGTTTTTTCATTTCTTTCTCCACCATTTCATAAAATTGGTCGATTTTTGGTAACACAACGATGCGAGTTCTTCTGTTTTTTGCTCTGTTTTCCGGAGTGTCATTGGCAACTAAAGGAGTATAAGAACTTCTTCCTGCAGCAATCAATTGAGCTGGATTAACTCCCAAATCACCTGCTAAAACACGAATGATAGAAGTAGAACGTTTTACGCTTAAATCCCAGTTGTCAAGTAAAATCCCGCTTCCGTTATAAGGAACGTTATCCGTATTCCCTTCCACCATACATTCAAAATCTGGTTTGTCATTCACCACTTTAGCCACTTTAGCCAAAACAGATTTTGCTTTGTCGGTTACATCATAGCTACCACTTTTAAACAATAATTTATCTGCGATTTGAATAAATACCACTCCTTTTTCAACATTGATTTCGATGTCTGGATCAGAAATACCAACTGAAGCTTTTAAACTTGTTACAACAGCAAGAGTAACGCTGTCTTTTTTAGTTAATGCGTCTTGCATTCTGCTGATTTTCAAATCTTTTTCTTTAATGGATTCTAAAGCTTTTTCAATGTTTTCAGCTCCTTTTGTAGTTAAAACAGTCATATCTTTAGACTGTGAAATTAAATGTTGGTTTTGGTCTTTTAATCCATCTACACTAGCTTTAAGACCCGCTTTTTCTTCCAAACAAGAATTCAGTTTTACAGTACAAGTGTTCAATAAGTCTTGAGTTTCTTTGTTCTTGGCTTCTAATGCAGCATATTGTTTCTTAGAAACGCAGGAAGTTAAAAGCATAAAGAATGATAAGGCAATTACAATTTTTTTCATAGAAGTTAAAATTTAAATTAAACGTGAATAACAAAGTTACATTTAATATTTATTAGAGTCAAAGATATTGTTAAATACTTTAATTTTCTTAATAAAATAAAGATAAACGATACTTTTAGCTTTAAAGTATTTATTGGATTGAAAATGGTTTCTTTTTTTGTAATTTTTTGAAAAAAGTCGGTAAAAAGCAAAATGAGCTTTTAATACGGCTAATAAATGCTTGAATTTTCCTTGTAAAAGAAATTGTATTCCGGCAATTCCATCCAATGCAAGACGAATTAAAATCACGGGAAACAATTGGTTTTTAGGCAGGTTTTTCACCAACATTAATAGCGAATTTCTAAAATTCAAAAAGGTTTTCATTGGATTTCCTTGTTGCAAAGTCGCTCCGCCAACGTGATAAACCACCGATTGTGAATTGTATTTTATTTTAAATCCTTTATTGAATGCTCTCCAACATAAATCAATTTCTTCCTGATGTGCGAAAAAATCACCATCGAAACCTTTCAATTCATTGAAAACTTTACTTCGTATGAAAAAACAAGCTCCGGAAGCCCAAAATATTTCGCAATTGTCATCGTATTGTCCGTTATCTTTTTCCAAGGTATTAAAAATGCGACCTCGACAAAATGGATAACCATATTTATCTATAAATCCGCCAGCTGCACCAGCATATTCAAAATAGTCTTTGTTTTTATAATCCAATATTTTAGGCTGGATTATGGCTGTTTTCGGCTCATTTTTGAAAGTTTCAATGATGGGTTTTAGCCAATTTTCCGTCACTTCAATATCTGAATTGACCAAAGCAAATATATCGGCATCAACACTTTTTAAAGATTCGTTGTATCCTTCGGCAAAGCCAAGATTACTTTCGTTTTTGATAATTTTTACCGTTGGAAAAAATGCTCTAACATAGGAAATAGAATCATCTGTCGAAGCATTATCGGCAACATAAACAGTAGCTTCTTGGGAATATTGGACAATCGAAGGTAAAAACTGTTCTAACAATTTTTCACCATTCCAATTGAGTATGACAACGGCTATTTTCATTTAGATATTTTTTGTTTGGTAATCCGGCAATTCATTTAAAAACTCATATTTCTCGTTCTCAAAATCCATTTGGCAAAAGTAATGATTATGACCGTTGGTTACCATCATATATTCGGCTTTCAAAGTCATATTGTAGCGGGCGATTTGGTCAAAAGTAGCTTGCGCCGTTTTAATTTCGGGAGCTTTGCATTCGATTAAGACAAAGATGGAACCATCAGGATTGAAAACCACAACATCATATCTTTTTCGCAACCCATTGACATTTAGGACTTTTTCGACGTTGATTAAGGATTTGGGATATTTTTTTTCCTCCAATAAAAACCGAACCACGTGCTGACGAACCCATTCTTCGGGTGTGAGAATGATAAATTTTTTCCTGATTTCATCAAAAATAGACACTTTATTTTCGCTATTTTTGAAACGGAAAGAATAAGAAGGAAAATTGAGTTGTTGCATAAAGCAAAAATAGTTAATTTAGTTTAAGGTTTCAAGTTTCAGGTTGCACAACTTGAAACTTGAAACCTTAAACTTGAAACCAAAAAAAATGGACGAAGTATTACAAATAGTCAAAGACATACAAGCCGGCAACATTAAACCTATCTATTTTTTGATGGGAGACGAGCCCTATTATATTGACAAATTATCTGATTATATTGAGCAAAACGTATTGTCCGAAGATGAAAAAGGCTTTAATCAAACGGTTTTGTACGGACGTGATGTTTCTATAGAAGATGTTATTTCGACTGCCAAACGTTATCCTATGATGGCCGAACGCCAAGTGGTGATTGTCAAAGAAGCTCAGGATTTGTCACGAACTATTGACCAACTCGAGAATTATGTCGAAAACCCATTGTTATCAACGGTTTTGGTTTTTTGTTATAAATATAAAACTTTGGACAAGCGCAAAAAATTACCCAAATTAATTGCAAAATTAGGAGTCCTTTTTGAAAGCAAAAAACTGTATGAAAATCAAATTGGCGAATGGATTAAACGTCTTTTGTCCGGTAAAAGTTATTCGATTGAACCCAAAGCCAATGCAATGTTGGTGGAATTTCTTGGCACAGATTTGAGTAAAATCAATAATGAATTGGAGAAACTGCAAATTATTTTGCCAAAAGGCAGCACCATTACTCCGAAACATATTGAGGAAAACATTGGCTTTAGCAAAGACTTCAATAATTTTGAATTGTTAAATGCTTTGGGATCTAAAAACCAATTGAAAGCCTTTCAAATTGTACAGTATTTCTCTGATAATCAGAAAGCAAATCCTTTGGTTGTTACAACAAGCACTGTATTTGGGTTTTTCATAAAACTCCTGAAATACCACGGATTAAAAGACAGAAACCCGAAAAACGTGGCATCGGTTTTAGCAGTCAATCCTTTTTTCTTGAAGGATTATGATTTGGCACTCAAAAACTATCCTATGAAAAAAGTAAGCCAGATCGTTTCTTTTTTGCGGGATGTTGATGTGAAAAGTAAAGGTGTTGGCGCTAATGCTTTGTCACAATCGGATTTGTTGAGAGAAATGCTATATAAAATATTTAATTAGCAGTGAAATTTTGCGATATTTGCAATTCTAAAATATAATACACAATAATTATGGGAATGAATAAAAATACCATTTTAGGATGGGCTACACTATTGATGTTAGCGATGGGAATATTACTAATAGGATTAGGTGCTTTTCGCTATAGAGATGTATCAGGTTGGGGTTTTGCCGCTGTTGGTATAGGTTTTTTGGCTAATGCTTGGGTCTTTAGTTCACTTAAAGGAAGACTATAATTATTATTTAAAAATTTAAAACAAAAATATGGCCGACGATAAAAAAGTAATTTTCTCA
>JAEMQE010000076.1 GCA_022758945.1 Lentimicrobium sp.
AGAATGTTTGGTGTGCGAATGAACTTGGATAGTTTGAATAAAATTAACGATAAAATGGCTTCTCATCAAAGAAACAGTTATCTAACAGAATTGAAAAACATAGAGCAGGATATTCGTGAAATTTCACATGATTTGAATAGGGAAAAATCAGAATTAATTAATAACTTCGTAGCCATTGTAGATAACTTATTTGAAGATCAAAAACAGACATTTAAATCAAAATTAGTTTCAAGTATTGATTCAAACATTAAGTGGGAATCAATGAGTAATGCCAATAAAATAAATTTATACCGAATCATTCAGGAGTCACTCCAGAACATTAATAAGTATGCCAATGCCAATACTATTAAGGTAGAATTCAAAAAAGAAATTGACAATTTACTTTTGCAAATAAGTGATGACGGAATCGGATTTAATGTAAATAAGGCAAAAAAGGGAATCGGCTTGCAAAACATGCTTTCTAGAATTAATGAATGCAAAGGAACATTTGAAATAAAATCAAAAAAAGGAGAAGGAACAATAATTACAGTTACAGTCCCAATTTAACGAAAACAAAAATTTACAAAAAAATGACATTTGACTCAACTGCCAAAGAAATAATTAAAAGCCACATATTAATAGTAGATGACCACCCATTTATTATTCAAGGCTATAAAAATGCTATTACTAGGTACAATCCTAAAGAATATGATTTTTTTATTGAACAAGCCAATGATTGTAAATCAGCATACGACATCATTACAAATCCTGAAACTTTGGATTTTGACATTGCTTTTTTAGACATTAGCATGCCATCTTATGACGAGAAAGGGATTTTTTCTGGTGAAGATTTAGCAAAATTGTTAAATGAATATATGCCCAACTGCAAAATTATTCTGCTTACCATGTACACAGAATTATTAAAAATAAGAACTATTATAGATAATATAAACCCTCTTGGACTGGTTATAAAAAACGATTTAACATTCGACGAGTTGCTTTTTGGCTTTGATAAAGTAATAAATAACGAAACGTATTACAGTCAATCTATTCAAAAAATGATAGATCATTCAGAACAAGAAACTATAGAAATAGACCTTTTTGATAAACAAATCCTCTTTCATATATCGAAAGGAACAAAAACAAAAGATATTCCACAATACGTGCCAATATCTTTAGAGGCAATTGAAAAAAGAAAGCTGAATCTTAAAAAAATATTAGATATTAAAGATGAAACCGATATTGAATTAGTCAGAGAAGCTAAAAATAGAGGTTTGTTATTTTAGACCAAAACAAATGGAATTAAAAAATGGTGCTCATGAAGCACCATTTTTTGTTTGTATAAATCTATTCTTCACTCAAAGAATTCCAGCCACGAGCTTTCAGAGGAATTCGAGTATTGGCTCGTGTTACCAAATGAATTCCTTCACTTTCCTGAGTCATGTGACCAATAATCGTGAAATTTGGATTCCCTTTTATCTTGTCAAAATCTTCCATTTTAATAGTGAAAAGCAATTCATAATCTTCGCCGCCATTGATGGCTACAGTTGTTGCATCTAGGTCAAATTCTTCGCAAGTATTCATAAATTGTGGATCAAGTGGCAATTTGTCTTCATATAAATTACAACCCACTTTTGATTGTTTGCACAAATGCATAATTTCAGAGGACAATCCATCCGAAATATCAATCATCGATGTTGGTTTTATTTCCAATGCGCGCAACAAAGTGCGCACGTCTTTTCTGGCTTCAGGTTTTAATTGGCGTTCAATCAAATAAGTATAAGCATCTAAATCCGGCTGTGAATTTGGGTTTACCTGGAAAACCTGTTTTTCTCTTTCGAGAACTTGTAATCCCATATATGCAGCACCAATATCACCAGTTACAACCAACAAATCAGTTTGACCAGCTCCGTTTCTATACACAATTTCGTTTTCATCTGCTTCGCCAATAACGGTAATGCTAATAATCATTCCTTTTTGTGAAGAAGTAGTGTCGCCACCAATAACATCCACCTTGTATTCATTGGCAGCAAGCGTAATTCCGTCAAATAATTCTTCTAAAGCTTCTAGTGGAAACCGATTGGAAACCGCAATTGATACTAGAATTTGAGTCGCTTTGGCGTTCATTGCACAAATGTCGGAAACATTGACCACGACGGCTTTGTAACCCAAATGTCTCAAAGGCATATAACCCAAATCGAAATGAACTCCTTCAACCAAAATATCTGTAGAAACAACTACTTTCTTGTCTTTGAAATCTAAAACTGCAGCATCGTCGCCAATTCCTTTTAGTGTTGAAGCCTGATTGATTTCAAAGTTTTTTGTTAGGTGGTCTATAAGTCCAAATTCGCCTAATTGAGCAATGCTCGTGCGTTGTGGTGATTTATCTTCGATCATTTATTTATATTGTTAACTCTTATTGGTGTTTAAACCTGAAAAGAGTTTTTAATCATTCAACTTCAAAACAGCCATAAACGCTTCTTGCGGAATTTCTACATTTCCCACTAAACGCATTCTCTTTTTCCCTTTTTTCTGTTTTTCCAGCAATTTACGTTTACGTGAAATATCACCACCATAACATTTGGCGGTAACATCTTTACGTAAGGCTTTTATGGTTTCACGCGCAATGATTTTAGCACCAATTGCAGCCTGAATCGGAATGTCAAATTGTTGTCTCGGAATTAATTCTCTCAATTTCTCACACATTTTTTTGCCAATATTATACGCATTACTCTCGTGAATTAATGCAGAAAGGGCATCTACAGACTGGGAATTTAACAAAACATCAAGCTTCACTAATTTTGAAGTTCTCATTCCAATTGGAGAATAATCAAACGAAGCATATCCTTTAGAAACTGTTTTTAATCGGTCGTAAAAATCGAATACAATTTCGGCCAATGGCATGTCAAAATTCAATTCGACACGCTCCGTTGTAAGATAAGTTTGATTAGTAATTATGCCTCTTTTTTCAATACACAAAGACATTACATTGCCCACAAAATCCGATTTTGTAATAATGGTTGCTTTGATGTATGGTTCTTCAACTCTGTCTAAACGAGAAGGTTCTGGCAAATCCGATGGATTGTTAACCACGAAAGGAGTTTCAGGATCTTTTTTGGTGTAAGCCAAATAGGAAACGTTGGGAACAGTGGTAATCACGGTCATATCGAACTCGCGTTCCAATCGTTCCTGAATAATTTCCATGTGCAGCATTCCTAAGAATCCGCAACGGAAACCAAACCCCAACGCCGCCGAACTTTCCGGTAAAAAAACAAGAGAAGCATCGTTCAACTGTAGTTTTTCCATAGAGTTTCTCAACTCCTCAAAATCATCAGTATCCACAGGGTAAATTCCTGCAAAAACCATTGGTTTCACATCTTCGAAACCCGTAATCATATTCATTGTTGGCGTTTTAGCATCGGTAAGCGTGTCGCCCACTTTTACTTCTTTCGCCTCTTTAATTCCTGAAATCAAATAACCAACATCTCCAGTAGAAATCACATTTTTTGGAACTTGGTTTAATTTCAAAGTTCCTACTTCGTCAGCAAAATATTCATTGCCCGTGGCCATAAATTTAATTTTCTGACCTTTTCTAATCTCACCATTTTTTACACGGAAAATAACCTCAATTCCACGAAACGGATTGTAATGCGAGTCAAAAATCAAAGCTTGTAGTGGCTCATCTTTATTCCCTTTTGGAGGTGGAATTTTTTCGATAATGGCTGCTAAAATGTTTTCAACACCAAAACCAGTTTTCCCTGAAGCATGGATAATATCCTCCAGTTTGCATCCTAATAAATCAATAATATCGTCACTAACTTCTTCAGGATTAGCACTTGGTAAATCCACTTTATTCAAAACGGGAATAATTTCCAAGTCGTTTTCTAATGCCAAATATAAATTTGAAATCGTTTGTGCCTGAATACTTTGGGCTGCATCCACAATCAAAAGTGCGCCTTCACAAGCTGCAATCGAACGAGAAACTTCATACGAAAAATCCACGTGACCTGGAGTATCAATCAAATTCAGGATATATTCTTCTCCTTTATAAGTATATTCCATCTGGATAGCGTGACTCTTAATAGTAATCCCACGTTCACGTTCTAAGTCCATATTATCCAGCAATTGCGCTTTTTCTTCCCGCGCAGTTACTGTATGTGTTGCGCCAAGCAAACGGTCTGCAAGCGTACTTTTTCCGTGATCAATGTGTGCAATAATGCAAAAATTTCGTATATGTTTCATTCTTTATTTGTGTGTCAATTCGGCCAATGCTCACGCATTTAATCGGCAAAGATAGAGCAAAGTTTTGAAATGTAGATTATCTATAATCAATGCACCCTATTTTATTTCAAATCAAACGGAATTTATTACATTAGTATTAACAAATCAGATTTCATTATGAATAATTATCAAAACGTAATAGTCAGAAATCCAACGATAATGGGCGGAAAACCAATCATTAAGGGAACGAGAATCACTGTTGAGTTAATTTTGAAAAAATTATCTGAAGGGATTTCTGTTGGCGAATTGGTAAAACTTTATCCTCATATCACCCAATTGCAAATTTTGGCAACTTTAGAGTATGCTTCTGATATCATTGGAAACGAAGAACTACTGGAAGTGTCCTAATGATTATTGCAGACGAGAATATTCCGATAGAAATAATTGAAAAGCTTAGGATTTCAAATATTGAAACCTATTTTATATTTGATCATAAAAGAGGAATTTCTGACAAGGAAATAATTGAGTTTGCTCAAGATCCACCAAAAATTATTTTAACGGAAGACAAAGATTTTGGAGATTTAGTTTTTGCTTATAATCAAAAGAAAGTTTCTGTAATTCTTTTACGCTATCATTATTTAGAACTTGAAAATATTGCTACTATTTTGATTGATTTTATTCAAAATCGCACTATCGAACAACATTCTTTTATAGTGATTACTCCCAAAACCATTAGAATTAGAAAGGTATAATCTAAAATCTACTTTCTTTTCTATCTTTGCGAAAAAATTTTCCTTTGATAAAAATTGGCAACATAGAACTTCCTGATTTTCCGTTACTTCTCGCACCTATGGAAGATGTGAGCGATCCGCCATTCCGTAGATTGTGCAAACAACACGGAGCTGACTTGATGTATTCCGAATTTATTTCCTCCGAAGGGTTAATTCGTGACGCCATCAAAAGCCGAATGAAATTGGATATTTTCGACTACGAAAGACCTGTTGGAATCCAGATTTTTGGAGGAGATGAAGAAGCAATGGCATTATCGTCTAAAATTGTTTCTACCGTAAACCCAGACATAATTGATATTAATTTTGGCTGCCCCGTAAAAAAAGTCGTTTGCAAAGGTGCAGGCGCAGGAGTTTTGAAAGATGTTGATTTGATGATTCGTTTAACTCAAGCCGTTATTGATAGCACGCATTTGCCCGTTACCGTAAAAACTCGTTTGGGTTGGGATGATAATTCCATCAATATTGATGAGGTTGCGGAGCGTTTGCAGGATATTGGTGTTGCTGCTTTAAGTATTCACGCTAGAACGCGCGCCCAAATGTATAAAGGTCATTCCGATTGGTCGCATATTGCCCGAGTGAAAAATAATCCTAGAATTACGATGCCAATTTTCGGTAACGGAGACATTGATTCTCCAGAAAAAGCATTGCATTATAAAAATGAATACGGTATCGACGGAATTATGATTGGTCGTGCCGCCATTGGTTATCCTTGGATTTTCAATGAAATTAAACATTACTTCAAAACAGGTGAGTATTTAGCAAAACCAACTGTTGCCAATAGAGTGGAAGCCGTTCGCAATCACCTAACCTGGGCAATGGAGTGGAAAGGTGAAAGACTTGGAATTGTAGAAACCCGTCCTCATTATTCTAATTATTTCAAAGGAATTCACTCTTTTAAAGAATACCGACAAAAGTTAGTTACCCTTAGCACTCCTGAAGAATTATTTACTGTTTTAAATGAAATCGAGGAAGCTTATTCTGGATATGAAGTTGTATAGATTTTAGATTATGAGAAAACTTGGCAGAAAGATAGATTTTACATTAGTTATAATAATTTGTTCAATTATAATTTGCTCTGTTTTCTATTTTAAAGGAAAATTAAGTGGAGAAAAGTTTAATTCGGAGTTATGGAAAGCAGCAATTGTTAGTGATGAAAATAATTCTACTTTGAGATAGGATATGATGAACAGGCTAAGAGAAGATTATATTTTAATTGGAAAAAGCAAAATAGAAATAATTAATTTGCTTGGAAAACCTTCGGATATTACTAATAAAGTATATGATTATTATTTAGGATATTCAGGGACTGGAATTAATACAGGTTCATTGAGAATTTCATTTGATTCAAAGGGGAAAGTTTCTGAAATAATTGTTTGGCAAGGTTAATTGTTTATAAAATTTCTAATCCAACAACTTTTTACTTACTCGACTACTCGCAATCAATGAAGCAATAAAACCAAGCGCAATAATGGTTGCCAAAACAATCAGGACGTTTTCGACAGTAAAAACTACTGGATAAGCCAGCGTGGGAGTGATCATCACGAGTTCAAAATGTTGTTGTAATAACACAATTGCAATTCCTAAAGTCAATCCAATAATTCCGCCAAAAACGCTCAATAATGTGCCTTGCAGCAGGAATATTTTACGTAAATCCTTGATTTCTGTTCCTAGATTCAACAATGTTTTTAGATTTCCTTTTTTGTCGAGAATCATCATTATCAATGCGCCAATCAAGTTGAAAAGGGCAATTATAATCACCAAAGTAAAGATTAAATAAACCGCAAGATTCTCGGTATTCAGCATTTTATACAAGGATTCGTTGAGTTGAGCCCTGTTTTTTATGGTAATTTTATTATTGAAAATTGTTTGAAGTTTGCTGATGATGGCATTCTCATCGGCGGCTTTTTTTTCTTTGATTTCAATTCCTGAAATTTGATCAGGCTTATATTCCAATAATTCCTGAGCCAAACTCAAATCTGCAAAAACATATTTAGAATCATAATCTTCGCTTATGGCATAAATTCCAACGGGCATTACAACCACTTTATTAAAGGCTTCGGCTGGATTTTCGATAGCCCCTTTTCCAGGTTTTGGCACTAAAACTTCAAGCGAATTGTTGTAATCAAGTAAACCCATCGAAAATTTATCGGCAATTCCATAGCCCACGACCACTTCGTAGGTGTCTGGTTTTAGCCATTCTCCGTTGTAAAGCGTTTTTTTAATTGCATTTACTTTGCTGAAATTTGAATCAACCCCTTTTAGAAAGGTGACTTCTTGTTTTCCGTTGAAAGTAAATAAAACGCGTTCTTCTATTATTTTACTATAAGAAGCTAGACCGTCGATTTCCTTGATTTGTTTTTCTTGATTTGGCGAAATAAAGAATGATTTGCCTAATGTGCTGCTAATTTTTAAATCAGGATCAATATTATTGGAAAAGGAAAGACTAAAGTCTTTTAAACCGCTAAAAACGGATAAAACCACGAACAAAGCCATCGCACCAACTATGATTCCCATACTGGCAATGCGATTGATGATATTGATAGCGTTGTTTTTGCTGTTGCTAAAAATATATCGTTTGGCTATATATAGGGGAAAATTCAATTTTTATTGAAATCTACGTTTGTCTAAAAGATCACGATTTTCGATAGGATTTTCTTTGTTCGACAAAGCGTTGTCAATTTTTTCGATATAGTCTAAAGAATCGTCTATGAAGAATACTAAATTAGGCACTTTTCGCAATTGCAAACGCACTCTTTGCGATAAATCGTGTTTGATTAATTTAGAATTTGTTTTTATGGCCACTAAAGTTTCTTTGGCTTTGTCTTGAGGAAAAATGCTTAAATGCACCGTAGCTACTGATAAATCTGTAGTTACGCTAACTTTGGATACCGAAATTATTAAATTAGTAACTCCGTTTTTTCTCACTTCACCTTGTAGAATGTCAACCAAATCTTTTTGGATCACGCCACCTATTTTTTTCTGTCTATTTGTTTCCATGGTGCAAAAATACTAATTTTTTGAGAGACATAGTTATAAAGTGACCAACTCATAAAGGTTTTAGCTTTAATTTTTTTTAAAATCACAAATTTTATTTACTTTTAGAGGTACCAATACAATTTGAATATGAAAAAAATTGAACATATAGGAATAGCAGTTTCTAATTTAGAAAATGCTTCAATAATTTACGAAAAACTCTTTGGTGCACCAGCATATAAAGAAGAAGAAGTCGCAAGCGAAGGAGTGAAAACAGCTTTTTTTATGAGTGGTCCAAACAAAATAGAACTTCTGGAGGCTTCAAATCCCGAAAGTCCTATTGCCAAGTTTATTGCCAAAAAGGGAGAAGGAATTCATCATATCGCTTTTGAGGTTGAGGATATTGTAGCCGAAATTGAACGATTGAAAAACGAAGGATTTATAGTTTTGAATGAAATTCCTAAAAAAGGAGCCGATAATAAATTAGTTGCTTTTTTGCATCCCAAAAGCACTAATGGCGTTCTAATAGAATTGTGTCAGGAGATTCGATAAAATTTGAATGGTTTTATGGTGGAAGGAATCTAGTAATCAGTAGATTAGGTTTGGAGTGTTGCATTAAAGCGATAAAATAAAAATCTAGTTCAAAAATAGTTGCATCAAATTAAAAATAGTAGTAATATTGCAACCTCTTAACTGGTCCTATAGCTCATTCGGTTAGAGCAACTGACTCATAATCAGTAGGTGCTTGGTTCGATTCCAAGTGGGACCACGAAAACCCTTCAAACTTCTATATTTTGTAGGGTTTTTTTTATACAGACAGGCAAAAACTGTATTTTATCGGCAAAAAACATGCTTTAACCGGGGCGCTTGTTGTTTTGTTATTAAAAAAAATAACTTTGCAAGTACTATTTTATAGTATTATGAGTTATAGACTAAGAAATGCGCATTC